>JAIRVN010000192.1 GCA_031253875.1 Deltaproteobacteria bacterium
GAACTGCGACATACTTTTTCAACCTCGTTGGTGATAGAATGTTCTGCGTAAAACAATTCTATCTGTTTGTTTTTGCAAACACAACGAGGTTTTTTCTTTTTTAGCGTGGTGGAACAGGGGCCAGCGACGCCATGCGGCCGCTTGCTTTTCTTTGTGCACCCGGCTATAGAAAATGTCATCACTACCGCGAAGGAACGCCCATGAAAAACTTTTCCATCGCAGTCATCCCTGGCGACGGCATTGGCCGGGAGGTCACGCCCGAAGGCATTCGGTTGCTGGATGCCGTCGGCGAGATCAGCGGCGCCTACGCCTTCACGTACGAATATTTTCCCTGGGGCTCCGAATATTACTTACAAACCGGCAAAATGATGGATGATCGGGGCCTGGAGATCCTCAAGCCCTTTGACGCCATCTTTTTCGGGGCGGTCGGCGATCCGGCCAGGGTGCCGGACCCGATCAGCCTGAGCGGCCTGCGCCTGAAAATCTGCCAGGGCTTCGACCAATACGTGTGCATGCGGCCGAGCCTGCTGCTGCCGGGCCTGCCATCCCCCCTGGCCGGCAAGAAGCCGGGCGACATAGACCTGATCGTGATCCGCGAGAACACCGAAGGCGAATACACCGGCGCGGGCGGCCGCGCGCATCCCGGCCTGCCCATTGAAGTGGCGGTCGAAACCTCGGTCTTCACCCGCACCGCGGTGGAGCGCATCATCCGCTACGCCTTTGAACTGGCCGCCCGCCGCGAGCGCAAACACCTGATCAGTTCCAGTAAATCCAACGCCCAGCGCCATATTTTCTCGTTCTGGGATGAAATTTTTGCGCAAACAGCTCTGGAATACCCCACGGTCACCACCGAACGCGTGCTGATCGACGCGCTGTGCGCCCGCTTTGTACTCAAGCCGGAATCCATCGACGTGGTCGTGGCTTCCAACCTGCACGCCGACATCCTCACCGACATCGGCGGCGCCATCAGCGGCAGCCTGGGCGTTGCCGCCAGCACCAACATCAACGCCGAACGCCTCTATCCCTCCATGTTCGAGCCTGTGCACGGCTCGGCCATGGACATCTTCGGCAAGGGCATCGCCAACCCCATCGGCCAGATCTGGTCCGGAGCGCTGATGCTCGACTTCCTCGGTTTTCCCAGGGAGCATGACCTGATTTTGCACGCCATCAAGGCCGTGACCGGAGAAGGCAGGCCTCTCACCCCGGACCTCGGCGGCAACGCCACGACCAAAGAAGTCACCGACGCCATCATGGCCAAGGCGCGCGTCCTGGCTGGCGCGAACCTTGTTTGAGAAGCCTGCATAAACATCAGGAGTGAAACTATGGACAAGAAAATGCGAGTCGCCATTCCGCTGGCCGCGATGGTAATCATCTGGATGCTGCCGGCGCCTGACGGGTTGACGGTGCATGCCATGCGCTTTTTTGGTGTTTTTGTGGCCGTGATTCTGGGGCTGATTCTTGAGCCCCTGCCCAATTCCGCGGTGGGCCTGATTGGCTGTGTGTTCGCCGGCATCCTGCAGCTTGTGCCCCTGGCGGAAAAAACCATGGCCGCCGTCGCGGCTGCGGCCAAGGCCGGTACCGCCGTGGTCATGCCCACCATATCTCAGGCCAATCTCGGTCCTTCTTTGAGTTGGAGCCTGTCCGGCTTTGTGGACAGCACGGTCTGGCTCATTTTTGTGGCCTACATGTTCGCCATGGGCTATGAAAAAACCGGCCTCGGCAAGCGCATCGCCCTTCTTTTGATCAAGGCCCTGGGCGGCAGAGCCCTGGGTCTGGGCTTCGCCGCCGCCTGCGCCGACGGCGTGCTGGCGCCGTTTATGCCGTCCAATACCGCGCGCAGCGCCGGTTCGGTCTATCCCGTGGTCAAAAATATTCCACCCATGTACGGCTCGCTGCCGGAAAATGACGCGCGCAAAATCGGCGCCTACCTGATGTGGGTTTGTATCGCCACCACCTGTGTGACCAGCTCCATGTTCTATACCGGTGTGGCGCCGAACCCGCTGGCTTTGAGCCTGATCAGGAGCGCGCCCGGAGTGACGGATCCGGCCGCCGTGAACATAAGCTGGATGACCTGGTTCTGGTGCATGTTGCCCGCCGGCGCGATTCTGTTCCTGATGGTTCCTCTGTTGACCTACGTGATCTACCCTCCCACCCAGAAACTTTTTCCCGAGACCCCCAAATGGGCGGCGGGAGAATTGGAAAAACTCGGACCCGTCACCCGCAAAGAAATCGGCATGCTGGTTATGACCTTGATTGCGTTGTCCCTGTGGATTTTCGCCGAATCGTATCTGAACGCCACGCAGGTAGCGCTCGTGGTGCTCTGCCTGATGTTGATCGCGAATATCGTCACCTGGGATGAAGTCGCTGCCAATAAGAGCGCCTGGAATACCCTGACCTGGTTCGCCACCCTGGTGGCCATGGCTTCCGGCCTGGCCCGGGTCGGCTTTCTCAAGTGGATGAGCGGCATTTTCGCCGCCCATCTGGACGGGAGCAGTCCGGCGGTCATCCTTTTCGGGCTTTTGGCGCTCTTTTATTTCTCCCACTATTTCTTCGCCAGCCTGACCGCGCATACCACAGCGCTGATGCCGGTGCTGCTGGCCACGGGCGCGGCGGCCGGCGTGGATATTCGCCTCCTTGGCATGATGCTGGCGGGCAGCCTGGGCATCATGGGCGTCCTGACCCCCTACGGCACGGGTCCCAGCCCGGTGTATTACAACACAGGCTACATCGAGAGAAAAACCTTCTGGATCTTCGGCTCGTTATATGGTTTTATCTTTTTTGCGGTGTACGCGGTCTTTGCCTTTTACTGGTTCCCGATTGCCCTGAAAATGTAATCGGCGACCCTACAACTCTTTGCCGAACCATACCGCCTGCCCCAAAATCTCGAAATGATCTTCCGGCAGGACAGGGTTTTCTCTGTTGCCGTTGTCGGAAATCAGGGCGACGACGCGCTCGTCGCACACCTTGAGGCGCTTGAGAAAAAGATCCTCGCCGTGGCACACGAAATAGATTTTGCCGTTGACGGGCGGATGGGCTTTGCCTTCGTTGATCAGGACAATGGCGTCATCCGGGATGGTCGGCTCCATGCTGTTGCCGCCGGCATTGATGATCGCCATTTTTTTCGGATTGCCCTTGGCCAGGATCCAGTCAAGCCGGAACGAGAGGTGCGAAACCACCCGCTTGCTGATCAGGGTGGAACCGCCGCCCATTGAGGCTTCGGCTTCCATCCAGGGCACCTGCACGTATTCCTGTCCCTGGGCGTCGAAAAAAGGGGCCGGGTCAAGGCCGAGCGCGCGCATGATGTCCACGGTCTTGTCATAGGGCATGCGCTTGCCCTGCAAGGCGCCCGACAGCCAACGCGAAATGGTGCCGCGCGTCACGCCCAGCAGCTTGCCGGCATGGCTTACCCCGCCGCGGCCTTTTGTATCCGCAATGCGGCGTATTTCTTCAAGAATCAGGCTCCAGGCCTGCGTCTGCCGTGTATGCATCCTTGATCTTATGCCATGTTTCTTCGTTTCCGTCTCGCGACATTCGTGCTTGACACTTTTGATTCCATATGGAATCATTCTCGTTTGCGCATGAATGCAAGCAGTGTTGCTTGAGCTTTGGCATAAAGGAGGCGCGCATGCCCAAGAAACTTCCATCCTGCCCGCTGTGCGGCAGGAAACTCTCTTATGATCCCAACGCCCGCCGCGATTTTTCCGGTGTGTTGCTGCGTTTTCGCGAGTGCCGATGCGGGTATTCCTGCCTGGAAAAGGTCAGCACCGTGATAGAGGAGTATTTTCCGCAGTCGACATCCGACGGCAAGTTATAGCTGGCCGGCATCATGCATATCTTCTGTCAGCACCATATTCCGCGCCGCGCCCGTCTCGTCCAGGCGGCGCACGGGCATGTGCCGGGGCGCGCCGGGCAGAAAGTCCGGATCCGTCTTGCCTTTTTCGACAAGCTCGCGCAGCGTGGCCGCGAAATGGTCGAGCGTCTCCTTGCTTTCCGTTTCCGTGGGCTCGGTCATCAGGCATTCCGGCACGATGAGCGGAAAATACACGGTCGGCGCGTGGATGCCCCGATCGAGCAGCGCCTTGCCGATATCCAGCGCGCGCGTTCCTTCGGGCGCGGAAGCCACGAATTCGTGCATGCAGAGGCGCGCATGGGGCACATCCAGAAAGTCTTCCGTCAGCTTGCGCAGATAATTGGCGTTGAGCACGGCGTATTCCGCCACGCGTTCCAGCCCTCTGCCGCCCAATCGCAGCACATAGGCATAGGCTTTGAGAAAGACCCCGAAATGGCCGTAGAAGGGCGCCATATAGCCGATGCTTTTCGGCTGATCGTAGTGCAGCCGGAAGCTGCCGTCCGCCGTTTTTTCCACGCATCCCGCGGGCAGATAGGGCACAAGGCGTTCGCTCACGCCCACCGGGCCGGATCCGGGACCGCCGCCGCCGTGCGGGGTGCCCAGGGTTTTGTGCAGGTTGAGGTGGATGACGTCAAAGCCCGCATCGCCCACGCGCAGCTTGCCGAGAACGGCATTGAGGTTCGCCCCGTCGTATTAGAGCAGGGCATCAACCCGGCGCAGTTGTTCCACAATGGCGGGGATATGTTTCTCGTACAGTCCGAGGGTGTTGGGACAGGTCATCATCAGGGCCGCCACGTTTTCGTCCAGCGCTTCTTCCAGCGCC
>JAIRVN010000211.1 GCA_031253875.1 Deltaproteobacteria bacterium
AATTGAAAAAACAGGTCTATACCCTGCCCAAGGAACTCGATGAGGAAGTGGCCCGTCTGCACCTCGGCCGCCTCGGCGTGAAGCTGACCAAGCTGACCAAGGAACAGGCCGACTACATCGGCGTGCCCGTGAATGGACCCTACAAGCCTGTGTACTACCGTTATTAAGAGTCTCGTTCGACGTGAAAAAAATCACCCTTTATACGGATGGCGCTTGCCTGGGCAATCCCGGTCCCGGCGGCTGGGGCGCCATTTTGCGTTACGGCGGGCATGAAAAGGAATTGAGCTGCGGTTTTGCGGACACCACCAACAACCGCATGGAAATCACGGCCGTGCTGGAAGGCCTTTCCGCCCTCAAGGAACCGTGCATGGTGGATGTGTACACGGATTCGCAGTACGTGCGCAAAGCGGTAAGCGACGGCTGGCTGGAGAACTGGCAGCGCAACGGCTGGCGTACGGCCGCGAAAAAGCCGGTCAAGAATCAGGATTTGTGGCAACGCCTGTTGCCCCTGTTGCAGCGGCACCGTGTGCATTTCCACTGGATACGCGGGCACGCCGGGCACCCGGAAAACGAGCGCTGCGACGCGTTGGCCCGCACCCAGGCCGGACGTGCCGATTTGCCGCAGGACAGTGCGGCATAAGCCCCGCATCCTTCTTGTTTTATGGATACATCGATCGTTTCGAATCTTTTCTGGCCCTTGTTGCGTCTGCTGATGGGCATGGTTTTGGCCCTGCTGGCGGCGAACGTGCTGGAAGCCTTGCAGTGGACGCGCTATCTGGCGCGCCTGGCCGCGCCGTTAGTGCGTTTCGCGCACCTGAGCGAAGCGGTCGGCGCGGCTTTTGCCCTGGCCTTTCTTTCGCCCACGGCGGCCAACGGCGTGTTGTCGCAAGCGCACAACGAAGGCGCGCTTACGCGGAAAGAATTGCTCTTCGCGAACGTGTTCAACAGCTTTCCGAATTTTCTGGTTCATCTGCCCACCTTGTTTTTGCTTACTTGGCCCGTGCTCGGGCCTCCTGCGGCCTGCTATGCGGGTTTGTGTCTGCTGGCTGCCGCAGCGCGCACGCTTTTGACGATGCTGGCGGCGCACATGTTCTTGCCGCTGCCGGCGCATGCAGGCCACGTACCGTCGCAGGATGCGCTGCGCAAAAGTCCGGGCGAGGCGCTGCAAACAGCCTGGGAACGCTTTTGCCGCCGCGTGCCGCGCCTGGTCTGCGTGACAGTTTCCGTCTATATCCTGGTGTACCTGCTGCAAAAATACGGCTGGTTCGGGGCGATGCAAAGCTGGCTGGCCGGGCATGCGGACTGGTTGTCGTTTTTGAAGCCGCAGGCGCTGGGGATTATCGTGTTGCATCTGGCGGCGGAGTTGGGCGCCGCGCTTTCGGCTGCCGGCAGCGTGTTCAACACGGGAGGGCTGACAGCCTCCGAGGTGGTGCTGGCCTTGCTGGTGGGCAATATAGTCTCAACACCCATGCGGGCTATCAGGCACCAACTGCCGTCCTACGCGGGCTTCTTCAAACCTGTGCTGGCGCTTGAGCTGGTACTCGTCAACCAGGCCTTGCGGGCCGCGAGCATGTTATGCGTGGCGTGGCTGTACTGGTATTTCGGCTGACTGCTTGCCTAGTCCGAAGGAAGAATATATCTCTATCAAACAGCTTCGTCGCAGTGTGCGTAACATAACAAGTGAGCCGTCCATGGAATCCATTCCTTTGCATAACGCGTGCGACCCTGCGTTTGCGCGCCAGGTGGAGCAGGAAAGCGGGCAATCCCTTGCCGCCTGCTACCAGTGCGGCAACTGTACCGCAGGCTGTCCCGCGGGATTCGTCTATGACATGCAGGCCAACCAGATTATCCGGGGCGTGCAGTTGGGTCTGAAAGAGCGGGTACTCTCCAGCCAATCGCTGTGGTACTGCCTTTCGTGCAGCACCTGTTCCCAGCGCTGCCCCAACAACATTGCCGTGGCCGAGGTTATGGAAAGCCTGCGCCACATGGCCCGGCGTGAAGGCCATATCAGCGCGGCGCCGATCAACGCGTTCTGGCTTTCCTTTCTGGCAACCGTGCGCCGCTTCGGGCGTTCCTACGAACTTGGCGTCATGGCCCTGTACAAGCTGCGCTCAGGCCGCCTGTTCGGCGATCTGGACATCGCCTATCCCGCGTTGTCACGCGGCAAGCTCGGCTTCCTGCCGCATGTGGTTGAGGGTCATGGGGAAGTAGGTCGCATTTTTGAGCGCTATAAAGCCCGTTGCGACAAAGAGGGGGTGAAGCCGTGAACTACGCCTATTATCCCGGCTGTTCCGGGCTTGGCTCCTCGGAAGAATACGAGCGTTCCACCCGCGCCGTGTGCGATGCGCTTGGCGTCACGCTTGCGCCCGTGCCGGACTGGAGCTGCTGCGGTTCCACCCCGGCCCATGCCGTGAACACCGAGCTTTCCGCTGCGCTGTGCGCGCGCAATCTGTCCATCGCCGGCCGCATGGACTGCGAGGGAGGCTTGCTGACACCCTGCCCGAGTTGCCTGTCCAATTTGAAGTTGGCTACCCATCGCATGGAGGATGCCGCCTTCCGGCAGCGCGTGGATGAGCTGCTTGACGCTCCCAGCGGCGTGTTCCCCCGTACGCGTTCCGTACTGCAGATGTTGTTGGAGGATTTCGGCATGGAGTCCATCGCCCGCCGGATGAACCGTCCGCTGCTCGGCGTGCGCCTGGTTCCCTATTATGGATGTCTGATGAGCCGCCCGGCGGAAGTCATGCAGTTCGGCCATCCGGAAAATCCCACGGCCATGGAAACATTGCTCAGGGCCTGCGGAACGGAGGATGTCGCGGACTTTCCGGCAAAAATCGAATGCTGCGGCGCTTCGCACGGCATTCCCAGCCAGCGGATGACCTCGCGCTTGTCGGGCGGCATTCTTTCCCTGGCTGCGGATTATGGGGCGGACGCCATTGTGGTGGCCTGCCCCCTCTGTCAGATGAACCTTGATCTGCGCCAGAAACAGGCGGCCAGGGCAGTGGGCCTCGAAAGGCGGATCCCGGTGCTGTATGTCACCCAACTGATGGGCCTGGCCTTTGGACTGGATATGCCGCGTCTTGGCCTTGAAAAGCTGTGCGTCAGCGCGCGCCCGCTGCTTGACAAGATGCAGAAAGCCCGTGCGGAAGCGGCCCAAAAAACGCGTGAGACTGCCGGCAAAGCGGAGGTGCGGCCATGAGAATAGGCGTTTTTGTCTGTCACTGCGGCAGCAACATTGCCGGCACCGTGGATTGCAAAGCTGTGGCCCGCGCGGCGTTGCCCTATCCGGACGTGGTCTATGCGGTGGACGTCA
>JAIRVN010000233.1 GCA_031253875.1 Deltaproteobacteria bacterium
CGCCGAGGAGTGGCGGGACTATCTCGCCAGGATTTCCAAGCTTCTGCCCGGTCTTTCCTTTGCGTTCTGGTGCGATCCGAAAATGGACGGCCTGGCGCTGGAGCTTGTGTATGAGCACGGCCTTCTGACGACGGCGCTTACCCGGGGAGACGGCGAGCTTGGCGAAGACGTCACCCATAATGTGCGCACAATTCGTGCCCTGCCTCTGAAATTGCGCGGGATGGGACCTTTTCCTCCGCTCCTGGAAGTGCGAGGCGAAGTCGTTATCCGGCGTGACGAGTTTGCGAAGATGAACACGCGGCAGGATGAGGCCGGACAGAAGGTCTTTGCCAATCCCCGCAATGCGGCCGCGGGTTCCGTGCGCCAGCTCGACAGTTCGACGGCCGCTGCCCGTCCCTTGCGCTTTCTGGCCTACGGCCTGGGGGCTGTGGAGTGGGGCGCGTATGGCCCTTGGCGTTTTCATCATGAAGTGATGCGGGCGTTGCACGACTTTGGCTTTGCAACCCCGCCCGGCGGGCGCTTGTGCGCCACGGCGGAGGAAGTGGAGGTCTACGCGGCGTGGATTGGGACGCAACGTACGGACTTCCTCTTTGAGATAGACGGTGTTGTCATCAAGGTGGATGATTTGGCGATGCAACGCGAACTGGGTTTCACCGCCAGAGCGCCGCGTTTTGCCGTAGCCCGTAAATTTGTTACGGAAGAAGCCCGTACCAGCCTGCTGGATATCAAAATTCAGGTGGGCCGCACCGGAGTGCTGACGCCTGTGGCGATACTTGAGCCTGTGGCAGTGGGAGGGGTGAAGGTTTCACGCGCGACTCTCCACAATGAGGATGAAATCCGGGCCAAGGACGTGCGCATAGGGGATGTGGTGCTGGTGCGGCGTGCGGGAGCTGTGATTCCGGAAGTCGTCGGGCCGGTGCTGGAAGAACGCGCGCCGGCCGCACAGCCTTTTACCTTTCCGCATATCTGCCCGCGTTGCGGCAGTGACGCGAAGCGCGAAGCCGGAGAAGCGGCCTGGCGTTGCGTCAATTCAGCCTGTGGCGCTGTGACGGTACAAGCGCTGATCCATTTCGTATCCAAAGCGGGCTTGGATATACAGGGCATCGGCAGTGAGTGGGTGGAAAAACTGGCTCAACTCGGGATCATCGACAACCCGGCTGATCTGTTCACGCTGACGGAAGGCGACTTGCTCGGACTGGAGGGTATGGGCGAGGTATTGGCGAAAAAATTTGTGTCCGCTTTGGATATGGCCCGTCGCACGGCAACGCTGGCGCGTTTCATCAGCGCGCTCGGCATCCGCCACGTGGGGGAACAGACGGCGCGCATGCTCGGCGGACGTTTTCAGGATATTGACGCGCTTGCCGCGTATTTTGCGGATCTGGATCCCGGTTCGCCCGATGGGAAAGCGAAGCTGGCCGAACTGCCTGATGTGGGGCCGAAAGTCGCGGAATCCATCCGGACATTTTTCGCCGCGGCAGATAAACGCCGTTTGCTTGAGCGCTTGCGGGCTTGCGGCGTGTGGCCTATACGTGAGGCAGGGGATATCCGGCAAAACGCACAGGGAGCGCTTGCGGGCCTGTGCGTGCTGTTTACCGGAACCCTCTCGATGCCGCGGCCGGAATTCCAGCGAATGGCGGTGGAAGCGGGCGCTGAAATTGCCGGCAGCGTGTCGGGCAAACTGGATTATCTGATTGTGGGTGAAAAACCCGGAAGTAAACTCGCAAAAGCGCGCGCCTTGAACATCCCTGTTCTTGACGAGGCAGGTTTTTTGGCCCTGTTTGCCGGTAAATAGGTCATTACAAGAGGAGCATCGCATGGCTATTTCTATCATTGTCATGGGAGCAGCAGGCCGCATGGGGTCAACAGTGGCCCGTCTTGTCGGAGAGGCGGAGGATTTGGCGCTGGCTGCAGTGGTGGAACGGCCCGGCGTGCACCTCGCCCGTTTTGGCTATGACTGCCTTGCGGGTGACAGTGTCGAAGAATTGTTCCCTCAATGCCCTAAGGCCGTGGTGGTGGATTTTACCAGCCCGGAAGCGAGTCTGGCTACTGCCAGATCCGCCGTTGCACATGGGAATCCCATGGTTATGGGCGCCACCGGCTTTACCCCCGGACAGCGCGAGGAGCTTGAAGAATACGCGCGCGCCGCACCCTTGTTCTGGTCGCCGAATATGAGCGTGGGCGTGAATGCCCTGTTGAAGGCGCTTCCCGAATTGACCCGTCTTTTAGGCGATGCCTATGATGTTGACATTGTCGAACTGCACCATAACGGTAAAAAGGACGCGCCCAGCGGCACGGCCTTGCGTCTTGCCGAATGCGTCGCCGAAGCCAGAGACTGGCAATTGGCGGAAACGGGCTGTTACCATCGCGAAGGCATCATAGGCGCGCGCCCAAAAAGGGAAATTGGCGTGCAGACCGTGCGTGGCGGTGATATTGTGGGCGTACACACCGTGTATTTCATGGGGCCTGGCGAACGCATTGAACTTACGCACCAGGCGCACAGCCGGGAAAATTTCGCGCAGGGCGCGTTGCGCGCCGCGCGCTGGATGGCTGGGGCCAAGCCCGGCAAACTCTATTCCATGCATGATGTGCTGTAGGCCATGCCCGAACTGCCAGAAGTGGAAACAGTCGTTCGCACGCTTGCCCCGCAGATGTTGGGCAGGCGGATTGAGGCAGCACGCGTGCTGCACGAAAAAAGCCTTGCGGCCGGCAAGGCCTTGCTGCCGCGTCTCAGGGGCGCACGAATAGAATCGCTGCATCGGCGCGCCAAACTTGTGATCATTGAGCTGCGGCCCGCACATGGCGGGAGACTTTTCCTGTTGTTTCACCTGAAAATGACAGGCCGTCTTTTTGTGCATGGAGAACAGATTGAACCCTGCAAACATACGCGTTTGGTTTTTGTTCTGGGGGATGACGCCGGACATGACAGTGACGGCAAGGGTAGGCAGTTGTTCTTTGATGATGCGCGAAAATTCGGTTACTGCCGCATCATGCGCGACAAGGACTTCGCTCATTGGGATTTCTGGAACTCTCTGGGGCCTGAGCCACTGATGTGTTCCTGCGAGGAGTTCGTGGCCCGCTGCCGGGAACGGCGTGGAAAGATAAAGGCGCTTTTGCTGGATCAGACGTTTGTTGCGGGCATTGGCAATATCTATGCGGACGAAATTCTGTTCCGTGCGGGCATAGCCCCGCAGCATGCCGTGCTTTGCCTGTCCTCCGCGCAGTTTGGCGTGCTTTGGGAGCAGATGCGTGAGGTGCTGCGGGAGGCCATAGAACACTGCGGCAGTTCCGTACGCGACTATCGTGACGCCCATGGCAATGCCGGAGCTTTTCAGAACAGCTTTCGCGTCTATGGCCATGCGGGGCGGCCCTGTCGCGCGTGTGGGAGCATACTTGAAAAAAGTGTGGTGGCCGGGCGAGGCACTGTGCATTGTCCCAACTGCCAGAAATGATTCTTCCCGTTCGATTCTTCCATAAAAAACCCGTATTTCATCAGGAGAATATGGTTTTTTTCCTGCTCCGATATTTTTCCACGAATTTGCAAAGACGTCTTGTGCTTTTTGCTTTTTCTCGATATGCTCAAGTCACGCTTTATGCCGTCTCGTAATCTTTTCAATAGGTTAACTTGCTTTTCGAGATAGATTCACCATGAAATTCCTGCTAATTCGTTTCATATATAAAAGCATAGCCTGTTGCGGAAGATCTTCGTACGCGAACATGTTGCCGCGTCTGCCCGCTTCTTGCACTGATTTGACCAAGTGAGGTTTGTATGCTGGATGTGTTGATTTTTGGCTGTGTCGTATTTCCTTTCCTGGCAGCGTTATACCTGTGGTTATGCCCGGTTGCGCTCGCGCGAAAAAGTCTTCCGCCCGCCATTGGCATTATTGCCCTGAGCGCGGTCGGATTGGCGACTTCCGTGTGCAAGAAAGGAACTGGACTAGAAGACGTTGTGGTGACTACTATCTGCGGCGTCAACGCCTCTGCGCTTGTCGGTTTTCTGGATTTTGCGCTGCTCTTTGTCATTCTGTACTTGGCATGGCGTTACAAACATGCGCTCGCGCTGATGCTTGTCGCGGCGCAGATTGTCGGCCTTGCGGTGCTTGACGCAGTGATTATGCGAAATGCGCCTGAAGGGTTGCCCATGTTGTTGCGTTTTGACTCCTTGTCGGTGGTGATGATCTGCGTCATTTCCCTGGTTGGCGGTGTTATCTGCTATTATGCTTTGGGCTATATGAAAGAGCATGAGGAGCATCTGCATCTTGCCCGTTCGCGCCAGCCGCAATTTTACGCTATCCTGGTGTTGTTTCTCGGCGCTATGAACGGCCTTGTGCTCGCCGACAACCTGGGATGGGTATATTTTTTCTGGGAAATCACTACTTTGTGTTCGTTTTTGTTGATTGGGCACGACAAAACCGCGGAAGCGACTCAGAACGCTCTGCGTGCTCTGTGGATGAACATGGCTGGGGGTGTGGCTTTCTTGCTGGCGCTGATGATGCTGCAGGCGAAATTCGGCACGCTTTCCGTCCAGTTGCTCATGGATGAGGCGACATCTTCTGTGGTTTTCTTGCTGCCTCTGGCGCTTTTGTGTATCGGCGGCTTCACCAAATCGGCGCTTACCCCCTTCCAGAGCTGGTTGTGCGGCGCCATGGTCGCGCCGACCCCGGTTTCAGCCCTGCTGCATTCCTCGACCATGGTGAAGGCGGGCGTGTATTTACTGCTGCGTCTTTCCCCCATGCTTGCCGATACGGCATTGGGCATAGGGGTTGCCATTTTCGGCGCATTTACTTTCTTCGTCACTTCGGCGCTGGCTGTCGGACAGAGTAACGCCAAGCGAGTGCTTGCCTATTCAACCATCGCAAACCTCGGGCTCATCACGGCGTGTGCGGGCATGGGCACGGATATGGCAATTTCCGCAGGTATCCTGTGCATTATCTTCCACGCGATTTCCAAGGGGCTGCTCTTTTTGTGCGTGGGCAGCATTGAGCAACGCATCGGTTCGCGCGATATGGAAGATATGCGCGGCCTTGCCCAACGTATGCCGACGACGGCAAACATCACTGTTCTCGGCATTATGACGATGATGCTACCGCCCTTCGGCATGTTGCTGTGTAAATGGATGACCATTGAAGCGGCTACGGCCGTGCCCGGCGGCACAGTGCTGCTGATATTCCTTCTGGCGCTTGGCAGCGCGCTGACTGTGCTTTACTGGGCCCGTTTCGCCGGAATCATGCTTGGCTATAACACGCAAGGCGTGCGTCCCCCGGCAGAAAACCAGGACTGCACCATCATTTGTTCCTTGCGCATTCTGGCCGGAGCGGCCGTTGTGTTTTCCCTGCTTTCGCCCTTCCTCTATCAGGCGATTATGGGTTCCCCGAATCTGGCCGTT
>JAIRVN010000113.1 GCA_031253875.1 Deltaproteobacteria bacterium
GGGGTATATTGCGCCATCCGCGCCTGGATGCGCGCTTTTTGTCCAAAGTGATGGAACGCGCGAGCCGCAGAAAACCGCTGGGCGCGGATATTCTGCGGCAGCGGCAGGGGGCGGTGGCGGTCAGGTCTATGGTATCCATAGGCGGTTAGCCGAGTTGCGCTGAAGCGATTTTACGGGTACTTCCTGCAAGGAAGTTGCCAGGCAGGAGGCCGGACATGATCGCCTATGTGGAAGGCAGGCGCGCGGAAAGCGCAGGCAATGCCTGCGTGGTCGTCACCGGAAACGGCGTCGGCTACGAAATTTTTCTGCCTACGCATGCCCTGGTCGCGTTGCCGGATAAGGGCGGGCATGTGGCGTTCCACACCTGCCTCATGGTGCGCGAAGATGCCCAGGAACTGTATGGCTTTCCTTCCTGGGAGGAACGCCAGACCTTCATCGTGTTGACCTCTATTTCCAAGGTGGGCGCCAAAACAGCGCTGGCGGTGCTGTCGCTTTTCAGGCCGGAAGATTTGCGGCGCATCGTGCTGGAAGACGATGTGCTGGCGTTGACGCGCGTTTCCGGTATCGGCAAAAAAACCGCGCAGCACGTGTTTCTGGAACTACGATACAAGCTCAAGGTCGAGGGTATGCCCCAGGCCGCGCCCTTGACGGGCAAAGGCGAGCGCCCCGGCGGCGTATACCGTGATGCCTTGGACGGGCTGGCTAACCTAGGCTATCCCGAGGAAGAAGTCGCGCCGCTTTTGCGCAAGATTTTGCATCTCGAGCCGGATCTTGACGTCGCGGGCGCCTTGCGCGCCGTGTTGAAAGACCTGGCGAAAAAGAAATGATTGTTATGGAAGATCGGGCGCAGATACACGACGAATCCGTCCGGCCGCGCAGTCTGGACGACTTTATCGGCCAGAAGGACTTGCGGGCCAATCTCAAAGTGTTTCTGGAGGCGGCCCTGGAACGCGGCAAGGCGCTTGACCATGTGCTGTTCCACGGCAATCCGGGTTTGGGCAAGACGACGCTGGCGCAGATTATGGCTTCGGAACTGGGGGTGAATATTGTATGCACTTCCGGACCGGTGCTGGAACGCAGCGGCGATTTGGCCGCTATTTTGACGAATCTGGGGCGGCATGATCTGCTTTTTGTGGATGAGATACACCGCATGCCTGTCACGGTGGAGGAAGTGCTGTATCCGGCGATGGAGGATTTCAAGCTCGACCTGATCATATGTCAGGGGCCGGCGGCGCGTACGGTCAAGATAGATGTGGAACCTTTTACGCTGGTCGGGGCCACAACGCGCGTGGGATTGCTGTCGGCGCCGTTGCGTGACCGTTTCGGCATTGCGATGCGCCTGGAGTATTACAGTCCAGAGGAACTGGCTCAAGTTGTGCATCGCTCGGCGGAGATTCTGCGGATAGAGATCACGGCATCCGGCGCGTTGGAAATAGGGCGCAGGGCGCGGGGCACGCCGCGCATCGCCAACCGTCTTCTTCGGCGGGTACGTGATTTTGCGCTTGTGCACGGCAACGGGAAGGTTACCGAAGAGCAGGCTGCGGATGCGCTCCAGCGCATGGACGTGGACGAAAATGGACTGGATCAGATGGATCGAAAGCTGCTTTCGGCACTTATTCATCATTTCGGAGGCGGCCCGGTGGGGGTGAAGACCTTGGCCGTGGCCTGCTGCGAGGAAGTGCGCACCCTTGAGGAAATTTACGAGCCCTATCTTATCCAATGCGGTTTTTTGAAGCGCAGTCCCAGGGGACGTATGGCCACCCCCAGAGCCTACGCGCTTTTGAACCGAGAGGAATCATAGAACATTGTTATAAGGATTACGTATGCCCCCTGTGGAAGCGCGGGTTGAACTGCTGGCCCATACCCCGGATGCCCTTGAATTGATATATGCGGCCTTTCGGCAGTGCTACCACGCGGGATATGTGGGCGATATGTGGCAGCGTCTGCTTTCCGGTGAGCCGGATCGGGAGAGACAGGCCGAATTCGTAGCGCAAATACTGGAGTCCGGGCATGCCAGTCCTATTGAGCATGTTGCGTTCACCTTCGCGCTTTCCGGCGTATCGCGAGCGCTTACGCACCAATTGGTGCGTCATCGTTTGGGCTCATACTCCCAGCAAAGCCAGCGTTATGTAGATGCTTCCCATTTCGATTACATTATGCCGCCCGCCATTGCGAAGCATGCGGCGGCTAAAGAACGCTTTATGCGTTTCATGGATGAGGTGGGAGCGGCATATAGGGACATCAAGGAATTGTTGGAAGCCGAAGGCCACATGGGAGCGAAGGTTAACGAGGATGCGCGTTTTGTGTTGCCGCAGGCTGCGCAGACGCAGATTGTAGTGACAATGAACTGTCGTTCTTTGTTGAACTTCTTTGAGCAACGCTGCTGTCTGCGCGCCCAGTGGGAGATACGCGCCGTTGCCGACAAAATGCTGGACAAATGCCGGAAAGTGCTGCCGGAGATTTTTACTTCGGCAGGAGCCAAGTGCGAGCGCCTGCAATACTGCCCGGAAGGCGAGCGTTTTACTTGCGGTCGTTACCCGTCGGCGAGCAAACGGTCCAAGTGATTCTATTTATACATACCTGAACCTGCTGCTCCCACAAACGAAACGTTCAACAATCTACATGGAGATTTCTCGTGAACACCCCTATCAGCAGCCCCAACGCCCCGGCGGCCGTCGGCCCCTATTCGCAAGCGATCCGCACCGGCAATTTGCTCTTCATATCCGGGCAGACCTCGGTAGATCCGGCCACCGGCAACATCGTGCCCGGTGGTCCGGCATCCGAAGCCGAACAATGCCTGAAGAACGTCCGGGCTATCCTCAAGGCTGCCGACATGGACATGCAGCATGTGGTGAAAATGACTGTTTTTCTCACGGACATGGCCCATTTCGCGTCTGTCAACGAAGTATATGCGAAGGCTTTTCCCACCCACTTCCCGGCGCGCTCCTGCGTGGCGGTCAGGGCACTGCCCCTTGGGTGCCTGGTGGAAATCGAAGCCATCGCCTCGCTGTAGGCAGAGGTTTGCCGTGTGCGTCAGACGTCACTGACAAAAAGCGGCGCGATCCCGCTGTTGCCAGATCGCGCCGCCCGTGAAAAGGGTTTTTTGTCTACTCTTGCTGTTGCGCCATGCTACGGAGCACTGTCCTGCACCTGCGTACACAGACCGTCAAGGTGCCCCTGGAAATTCAGCACACTGAACTGATCGCGAGAATAGATGTTGTTGCGGACATAGTCGCTGTAGCTTGCGCAGCTCGGCCACTGGGCGCTTTTGCCGAGCAGGTGGTCCATGCGCAGGAAGAACAGATCATACAGCGCGGGCGTGGTGGTA
>JAIRVN010000014.1 GCA_031253875.1 Deltaproteobacteria bacterium
GCCCTCGCGCACTTGCTGCCCGCCGGGCGTGCGGTGCCAAACCCCAAACACCGCGCGGAAATAGAGCAGCTTTGGGGGCTTGCGCCAGGAACCATCAGCGACAAAATCGGCTACCACACGGTGGCGCTCTTTGAAGCGCTCGGTAAGGGCGACGTCAAGGCCATGATCATCTGTGAACCCAACCCGGCCCATACCCTGCCGAACCTGAACAAAGTCCATAAGGCCATGTCGAATCCGGACGCCTTCATCGTCTGCATTGAGGCTTTCCCGGACGCGGTGACGCTGCAATATGCGGATCTGGTGCTGGCGCCGGCCTTCTGGTGCGAACGCGATGGCGTGTTTGGCTGCGGTGAACGGCGTTACGCGCTCATTGAAAAAGCTGTTGAACCCCCGGCCCAATGTCGTCCCACCGTGAATACGCTGGTGGAATTCGCCAAGCGGGCGGGCATTGACCCGAAACTGGTCAATTTCAAAAACGCCGAGGATGTCTGGAATGAGTGGCGTCAGGTTGCCAGGGATTCGGCCTATAATTTTTACGGTATGACTCGTGACCGGCTGCGTAAGGAATCCGGCCTGATATGGCCCTGTCCAGATGAAAAGCACCCCGGCACCTATCTGCGCTATGTGCGCGGTGATGATCCGCTGGTGCCCGCCGATCATCCGGATAGAATTTTCTTTTACGGCCGACCGGACGGCAAGGCTGTGATCTGGATGCGTCCTTACAAGGGCGCGGCGGAAGAACCGGACGCCGAATACCCGCTCTATCTTACATCCATGCGCGTGATCGACCAGTGGCACACAGCCACCATGACCGGCAAGGTGCCGGAACTGCAGCGCGCCAATCCTATTGCCTATGTGGAAATTAACCCGGAGGACGCGAAAAAAGCCAATATCGTGAACGGCGACATGGTCAGCGTGACAACGCGCCGCGACAGCATGCAACTACCGGCCCGCGTCAGCGACGTCTGCCGGCCCGGCCTGATTGCGGTGCCGTTTTTCGATCCCAAGAAGCTGGTGAATAAGCTTTTCCTGGATGCGACCGACCCTATCTCCCGCGAGCCGGAATATAAAATCTGCGCCGCGCGGATTACGAAGGCATAGTGAGAGCATGGCCATTGCAGGATTGGTCGTGATGACGACGCAGGAGGGCTATCGCCCGATATGGGAAGCCTTGTCGGCCGACGCAAAAATAACCGATGTGCGCCCGGGCGGTGAGCCGTACAGGCTTGCCGCGGTGCTGGAAGCGCCCTCGCAGGATATGGAAGAGGAACTGTCGCGTCTGCTCGCCTGGGAAGGGGTGCTGACCGTGGATATCGCTCTCTTGAGCTATGAAGATGAAGTGGCGGCGGGCAGGGAGATCCAATGCCCGCCGCATAAGCCGCGCAAAACGCCAGTGCCGGCGGCATGAATTTTGGAGTTTTGCCTCTGCGGCCACCAGGCGCCGTGAAGGAGGCGGATTTTCTGCGCCGTTGCGTGCAATGCGGTCAATGTGCGCATGTGTGTCCCTGGCAGGCCGTACGCATGGAAGGAGGCATAGGAGTACGGCGGAATACGCCGATGATCCGGCCGCTCGAGACGCCGTGCTGGTTGTGCATGAAGTGCCCCCCGATCTGTCCTTCGGGTGCGCTGGAGAACAGCGTGACCGCCATGGAAAAGGCGAATATGGGGCGGGCTGTCATGCTGAAGGATCGTTGCCACAATTTTGTGGGCGACATCATGTGCTGGACCTGCTATGATCGATGCCCGTTGCGCGGCACGGCCATTGTGCTGGAGAACGGCGTGCTGCCGACGCTTACGGATCAGTGCGTGGGCTGCGGAGTGTGCGAATATGTCTGCCCGGTCAAGGCCCTGGTGACCGTACCACGCGAGGCGTTGTCCCATGCTCCCTGAGGCTCGGCGTGTAGAAGCCGCGGATACGGCATCCGCCGGGGCGCGGCGGGTAAAACCCGCGCCATGGAACGTGTGGTATGTACGCCTGCGCCGTCCGGTACAATTCATTGTCGCCTTGTTGTTTGTCGTGCTGCCTTGGGCGAATGCGCAGGGATGGACGCGGATATACGGTTCGCTTTTTGCCATGAACATCTATGGCCTGCCCCTGGCCGATCCGCTGAGCGCGTTGCAGGTGCTGGTGATAGACGGTCATGTTGCTGTTCGGCTGTGGACAGGGGCCGCGCTTGTGCTGTTGATGGCTTGCGCGTTGGGACGGGTTTTCTGTAGTTGGCTGTGCCCCTACGGCTTGTTGTCGGAGTTGGTGTATGCATTGCGTCGGCGTCTGCCGCCGCTGTTCAGCGAGAGTATGACGGCACGGCGCGCCTATTGGCTGCGCATCGCCCTGTGCGCCGCAGGACTCGTGGCAGCTTTCGCCTGCGCGTTCCCGGTCTTGCAGCGTTTTTCCATGCCGGGCGAGCTTTCGCTGGCGCCGTTGCGCGTGCTGGACGGCTGGGAAATAGGTATGGCGCTGCTCTTGCCGCCGGGCGCGGCACTGCTGGCCGAAGGCATAAGCGGCAGACGCCTGTGGTGCCGTTACCTATGCCCGCAATCCGTCTTTCTGGCGCTTGCGGCGCAATGTTTTCCCGGTGGTTTTGGCGTCAGATGGGACTCCGCGCGCTGTGCCTGCCCGCATGGAGATCATCCATGCCTGCGTGCCTGTTCGCTCGGTCTTGCGCCGCGTCACATACACGGTCCACCCCGTAGCGAGTGTACGCAATGCGCACAGTGCGTGCGCGCTTGCGCAGAACGCGGCGCGGCATTGCGGATAGGCCTGTAAACCCGGTTAGCCCGAGAGTATAACGTATGCATATCGGTCCATACACTTTTGAGGAGTTCAAAGAGCGCGCGGCGGCTTTCCATGGCTATCCCGCTCCCGGTCTGTTGTTGGGCGGGTACATGGTCGCCATGGCCCAGCGGGCGCTTCCTGCGGATTGCCTCTTTGAAGCCGTGGTGGAAACCAAAAAATGCCTGCCCGATGCGGTACAGTTGTTGACCTTGTGCAGCACGGGCAACAACTGGATGAAGGTAGTCAATCTGGGCAAGTATGCGGTCTCGTTGTTTGACAAGCGTAGCGGCGAAGGGTTCCGTGTACATGTTGCCATGGGCAAACTGGAGGCGTTTCCGGAGATCAGGGCCTGGCTGCTCAAACAAAAGGCGAAAAAAGATCAGGATACGGCAAAGCTTTTCCATGAAATAGAAAGCGCGGGCGACAGTATCTGCGCGATGACGCCGATGCGTGTCCGGGCGGCCTTTTTGGGTCATGCCCCTATGGGGGATGTCGGCATATGTCCGCAATGCGGAGAGGCCTATCCCTCGGATGACGGATTTTTGTGCCGAGGGTGCCAGGGCGAGGCGCCTTATGCCGATGTGCCCAAGAACGCTGATCGGCATTTCCCGCAATTGCGCGTTGTTCCTGTTGCGGAGGCGGTGGGTGAAAAGGCCCTGCACGACATGACCGAGATTATTCCGGGCGTCTTCAAAGGTGCGGCTTTTACGGCAGGGCAGGTACTCTCGGCGAGCGATGTCTGCCGCTTGCAGCAGATGGGGCGTTTTCATGTTGCTGTGCAGGACGTGCGTGTCACGCCAGATGCGGCTGTTCATGAAAACGAAGGAGTGGAGGCTTTTGCCCGGCGCATGGCGGGCGAGCACGTCACTTTTTCTCTGCCGCCCAAAGAGGGTAAAATCAATTTGCGCAGCACGATCCGCGGCCTGTTGTGCGTGGATGCGAAGCGTTTGGAAGCGTTTAATATGCTGCCTGACGTCATATGCGCCAGCCGCCAGGACGGCACGCTGCTTGAGGAAAGTGCGGAATTTGCGGGTACGCGGGTGATTCCGCTGTATGTGCATGAGGATGCCTTTGCGGCTGCTTTGCAGGTGCTGGATCGCCCCCTGTTTTCCGTTGCGCCTTTGCGTAGCGCCAAGGCGGCCATTCTGGTGACTGGAACGGAAGTCTTCAAGGGCTTGATTGAAGACAGATTTGTTCCCATTATTTCAGCCAAGCTGTGGAACTACGGCTGTAACGTGATCAGGGCTGAAGTTGCCCCTGACGATAAAAGCTACATTACCCGGACGATTGAAGGCATGCGTGATGCCGGGGCGGATCTGCTGGTTACCACGGGCGGTCTGTCCGTAGATCCGGATGACGTGACCCGTGCTGCCTTGCTGGACGCGGGCCTGGTAGATGTGCTGTACGGCGCCCCGGTGCTTCCCGGCACGATGAGCCTGATCGGGCGCATTGCCAACAAAGATCGCGCTCCGTTGCCGGAGGCGTCTTCCAGAGGGCAGGTGTGCGGCATCCGGCAACCCGAGGCGGGCGAGATGCAGGTTATCGGCGTGCCTGCTTGCGCGTTGTATCACAAGGTAACGCTTTTCGATATATTGTTGCCGCGCCTGCTGGCCGGACGGCAGATCAGTCGCGCTGAACTGGCGGCTTTGGGCGAAGGTGGCTTTTGTGCCAATTGTAAGCTATGCACATGGCCGAAGTGTTTTTTTGCGAAGTGACGGCAGAATCTCAAGTCATATTTTTCAGACAGTTCGTCAGTTTTTTCTGCCAACCAGAGTGTATTGCGCTTGGCCATTCATGTCTTCGCTTTAATGCTTTGATTTTATAAAATATATTTTTTTGCAAAAATACTGTGCAAACGGTATGTTTTTTGAATAGACTCAGGCGAAGCAAGGTTCCGGATATATTTCAACAAGGAGGAGGTTATGGGAACACCCCGCACCGGCTCAGGGCTGAAGTGCCTTTTGAGTGGCGTTGTGCTGGGCGTTGTGCTGCTTGCTGCGTCGGCGATAGTGATGCGCGCCACGGATCAGAGACCCTTCTGTTCCTCGTGCCATCTTATGGAAACCGCCGCGGTAACGCATAAACTTTCCAGCCATGCCAATGTGGCATGCGATGACTGTCACGCACCGGTATCGTTGGGCGCCAGGCTGTCGTTCAAGGCATCGTCAGGGCTGAATGATTTTGTCGGAAATCTTTCCGGCAAGGAGATCAGTATGCCTGTCAGTCTGCGTACCAAGGATGTGGTCAACAACAACTGCAAACTCTGCCATGCCATGACGAATCTGGATGTTGCCAGCATGGAAACCAAAGCGTATTGCGTTAACTGCCACCGCAACGTTGCGCATATGCGCGCCAAGCCCATCAGCACAAGGATGGTAGCCGATGAATAAGCATTTTTCTACTCTGATTCTGGCGCTTGCCGCCTTGGGTCTGCTCTTTGCGGCGGGCTGTTCCGATGTCACCACCGAACTGAAAACCCCTAAGTACAAAACGGGCCTTGCGGAAAAAGAAACCAGCAATGCGGCCTTCGGTAAGGTATTTCCGCAGCAATACAAATCTTATCGAAAAAATGACGATGATTCAGTTTTGACGGAGTATGGGGGGTCCGTTCCCTATACGAAGAGCGATGGCGTAAGTCCCCCGCCGGAAGGCACCAAACACGCCCAGCCGTATTTGAAGAATTTGTGGCTAGGCTACACCTTCAGCTATGACTACCGTAACGCGCGCGGACATACCTATGCCCTTACGGACATTTTGCACATCGACCGCGTCAATAATTATACGGAAAAGAGTGGCCTGCCGGCTACTTGCTGGAACTGCAAGACGACCAAAATGGAAGAATGGGTGGCTGCAGACGGCGACAAGTTTTGGGGCAGGGATATGAACGATTTCCGCGACAAATTTGATGTCAAGGATAATCCCATCGGCTGCGCCAACTGCCATAATCCGATGGACATGTCCCTGAAGCTGTACAGTGTGCCGCTCAAGGATTGGCTCAAGCGCAGCGGCAAGGATGAAAGCAAGCTGACCCGCAACGAAATGCGTTCTCTCGTATGTTCGCAGTGCCATGTGGAATACCATTTCACCCATCCCTCGCAAGGGCCGGCCGGCAAGCCCGTGTTCCCCTGGGATAATGGCATGAACGCGGAGGATATGTACCAGTACTACAAGACCCACGGTCCGAATAACGGTCCCTTCTTTGACTGGATACATCCCGTTTCCAAGACTCCTATGATCAAAATACAACATCCGGAATATGAAACCTGGATTGACGGCCCCCATGGCTCTGCGGGAGTGAGCTGCGCCGACTGTCACATGCCCTACCAGAAGGGCGAGGACAAGAAGAAGATGTCCAGCCACTGGTGGACCTCGCCGCTCAAGGATCCCGAAATGCGCGCCTGCCGCCAGTGCCATGCTGACAAGAGCGCGGACTACCTCAAGGAACGTGTGCTCTATACGCAAAAGAAGACCTTCGATCAGTTGCTTGTCGCACAGGAAATCTCCGTGAAGGCCCATGAGGCGGTGCGTCAGGCCGATGCGTATACCGGAGCAAAGGCTGCCAACTTCGACGCGCTGATGGCTGAAGCGCGCGATATGGTGCGTAAGGGCCAGTTGTTCTGGGATTACGTTTCCGCCGAAAACGGCGTGGGCTTCCACAATCCGGCCAAAGCGCTCGACACTCTGGCCTCGGCTATCCAGATCAGCCAGCGCGCCGTGGATTTGGCCAGCCAGGCGACGAACTTCGGCATAAGCCCAGCGCTTGCTCAAGACATCAAGACTCTGGTGCCGCCTATCCTGAAGTTCAGCCGCAAGCTGCAGCAGGATCCGGCAGTTATGCAGAGCCATCCCTGGCTGAAAATGATGCCGGTCTCCCCGCCCGCTGAAAAAGTGTGGGATGGACAGAAAAAGGTAGGCGCCGTCGCCAAATAGACGAGCACTCCCCAGAACGAGGTCTTCTCCGGGAAGAGCTCACCATACATTACCGCCCGGCCATGCGCGCATGGCCGGGCGATTCTTTTTGTTTTTACCGATACATTCGTGCCCTGCGCTGTGGTTGCGTTCCGCGCGCCGCATCTCGTTGGAGGGAGTAGACAACATGCCGACTGCATTGCGACAGCAGCAT
>JAIRVN010000021.1 GCA_031253875.1 Deltaproteobacteria bacterium
AAGGTTGAGGGCGAAGAATAGTCCTTT
Organism: Deltaproteobacteria bacterium; assembly: GCA_031253875.1. GTDB lineage: Bacteria > Desulfobacterota > Desulfovibrionia > Desulfovibrionales > Desulfovibrionaceae > WRKB01. The sequence continues at coordinate 28 of JAIRVN010000021.1, forward strand.
GCGTTTGTGACGACTGTGAGCGGCTTCCAGCCGCAATCGCCAGCTTTAGCTGTTATCCGATGCCACCTGCTTTAGCAGGTGGAGTATTCACTTCGATCAAAATACTGTCAAGAAACGGGGCTGTAGCGTTGAAATGACCAGGGAAGAAGCGGTTTTTAATTCTCAAAAAATCATTTGTTAATGATATCAGGCGTGAATGCTCTATTATTAACCCTACAATCACAAAAAATGGGTTAGAATTAGGGTCACTGATCTGAAATGTCCCTGCTTCTCCGCTTTCGTCAACGTAACAGAGGTACATATCCACCTGCACTTAATAACTATGGCTCCCTTGCAGGAGCCATAGACGGCGTTGTTCAGGGCAGGAATACCTGCCACTGCCCAACAAATACATATCGGTAAAGAACTATAAACCCGGCATGCAATGTTGTCAACGCAATTTCGGCATGATGTCAAAAAGTGCACCTCTCTTTGCCGTGGTAGAAGGAGTACAAGCCGCCCCGCAGGCCGGGCAGGCAGACAAGGAAATTATTTTTGCGCCGTACGGAAGATCCGGCCCAGGCAGCTTGACAAATGGAGGAAGCTGGCCTTTAATTAGCAGATATATAACTGACCGGCTTATCATATGTTTCCTGCACACGAGCGTGTTCTGCACCAAGAAGAGGACGTCATGGAAAGCATGGAATCGAAAAAGAAGATTGTCCTGATTGATGATGATATCGTCAGTCTTCTGGTCGGGAAAAACGCGTTGCTGGATGCCTACGATCTGCACACCGTTCCTTCAGGCAAGGCCCTGTTCGAGCTTTTGGCGCATATCGTGCCGGATCTGCTGCTGCTGGATATAGAGATGCCGGGTATGGACGGGTATGAGGTGCTCAATACCCTCAGATCCGACCCCAGGACCGTGCATATTCCCGTGATTTTCATGACCGGCAAGGACAAGGCCGACGACGAGCTGGCAGGTCTCGAACTCGGAGCCGTGGATTATATCACCAAACCGATCGCGCCGGCGCTTCTGCGCAAGCGGATTGCAATGTATTTGCTGATGGCGGATCAGCAGCGGCAATTGGAGCGGTATAATGCCGGCCTGCAGCAGATGGTCGCACAAAAGACGCACACCATCCTTGCGCTGCAGAACGCGGTTGTCGAGTTGCTTTCGGTGGTGGTGGAATACCGCGACGACCAGACGGGCGGGCATATCCACCGGACGCGCCGGTATCTTGCCATTATCATGGAGGAGATGCTGCGCAGCGGCGTCTATGCGGAGGAGGTCGCAAGCTGGGACAGGCAATTGATGGTGCTTGCATCCGCGCTGCATGACGTGGGAAAATTGGCGATCCCCGACAGCATCCTGCTGAAGCCGGACCCGCTGAATGCCGAAGAACTGGCGATCATCAAAAAACATCCCGAATACGGCGGCGATATCATCGAACGCGTGGAATATGACGCGCTTGATCGCAGTTTTATAGAACACGCCAGGATCATGGCAACCACCCACCACGAGAAGTGGGACGGTACGGGCTATCCCCTGGGCCTTGCCGGAACGGAAATTCCTCTCCAGGGGCGCCTGATGGCGCTGGCTGACGTATATGACGCGCTGCTTTTCCGGCGTCCGTACAAGCCGGCCATGTCGCACGAGGAGGCCCTGGAAGTCATTCGCCGGGGCAGCGGCGCCGCCTTTGACCCGGCGTTGGTGACTGTTGTGCTCAAGGCGGCTGACAGGCTTGAAGAGGCATCGCTCAGTGCGCTCGAATAACAAGCTCTGGGACAGACTGTGGCGGGTGGCGTTTATTTTTGTGGCAGTCACGATCCTGGGGGGGATCAGCTACCACTTTATATCAGGCAATATTCTGGCTCAGGTGGAAAAGCACGGCAACGAAATCCTGCGGCTGGTCCGAACGAAGATGCTGGCGCTGAACCGCGAGTCGGAGACGACCCTGGCCTGGGGCCTCTATACGATCGAACAGATGGAGGCGAGAAACGCCTCCCCGGACGAGTTCCGCAGTTTCCTGCGCCGCTTCAACAACATCACGCATGAGTACTCCGGCGGCAGATCTTCGTACACACGGGTGAAAAGCGTCATCGGCGGGCAGTCTATGGACAGCAGCGGCCTGCAGCTGCCTGCGGACATGCCTCTCGAGACGCGCCCCTGGTTCGTGAGCGCGGCGGCGAAGCCCGGCAGGATGGTCTATACCTCGCCCTATGCTTCCGGCGTGAGCGACGAATTGGCGCTGTCGGTTGCGCTGGCGCAGCCCTCGCTGGACGGCGACCGCTTCAATCTGCTCGTTGTGGACATCGACCCGGACCGTATTAACGACTGCATGCACGGCATACAAACCGCGACGAGCGGCTACGGCTTTCTGCTGGATGCGAATCTGACGATTATCGCGCATATCAACAAAAGCTACATTGGCGTAAACTGCCTGGAGGGCGGCGGGCATATCCACGAGATAGCTCAGCGCATCATGAAAAAAGGCCGTATCTCGGGTGAATCTTTTGTCGACGCCGACGGCAAAGAGCGCGTGATTTTCGTGCGCCCGCTCGACAACGGCTGGTATGTCGGTTCCGTAACGCCTACTGGCGTCTATTATGAAAGCGTGTATGAGGTGGCGTGGCTGCTCGGCATATTCTGCCTGCTGACGGCGTGCGCGCTCAGCGTGCTGATGTTCCGCCTGCAGACAGCCAAAGAGGCCGCTGACGCCAAAAGCGAGGCGAAATCCCATTTCCTCGCCCAGATGAGCCATGAAATCCGCACGCCGATGAACGCCATCGTCGGCCTGTCGCAGTTGATCCTGCGCGATGGCGGCCAACTGCCGTCGACAATGCTTGAACACGCCATCGGCATCAGGCAGGCGAGCGTGAATTTGCTGGCCATCATCAACGCCATCCTGGATTTCTCGAAAATAGAGGCGGGCAAGCTCGAAATTATAACGGGGCCCTATCTGTTTTCCTCGCTCATCCACGATGTGATCAGCATCATCTGCGTACAGATGCAGGAAAAAGCCCTGCATTTCGTCACCTATATCGACGGGGCCTTGCCGAACACGCTGATTGGCGATGCGGTGCGCCTGCGCCAGATCCTTCTGAACCTGCTGTCGAACGCGATGAATTATACCCATAAAGGATTCATTGCTCTCAAGATTGAGGGAGAGAAGCGTGGAGACGACTGTATCGTGCTGTCCATACAGGTCTCCGACAGCGGTATCGGCATCAAGGAGGAAGATAAAAACAGACTGTTCAGCGACTTCGAGCGCCTGGCGGGGCACTCCGCGCAGGCGGAGGGCACGGGCCTGGGGCTGACCATAACGAAAAGCCTGCTGACGATGATGGGCGGCGATATCCGGGTGGAGAGCATATACGGGCGCGGCAGCACCTTCACCGCGACCCTGCCGCAGCGTTTTACAGGCGCGGGTGTCCTTGCCGCGCTGGACAATCCGGAGGCGTATAAGGCGCTGGTGTATGAGGTGCGCGACGTCTGCGCCATATTCCTGTGCGATGCCCTGAAGAACTTGGGCGTCGCCCACGCGGAGGTCAAGCACGGCTCCGAGTT
>JAIRVN010000150.1 GCA_031253875.1 Deltaproteobacteria bacterium
GCCAAAAACAAGACTCCATCCTGCACCAGATAGATAAGCAGCCAATCCGACTCTATGTGGGCATCCCAGTGCGGCTTCCATGATCCCTTGAGCGGATGGGCTTTATATGACGCGGGCAACGGCTGTTCCGCCGCCAGCAAGTCCACCAGCGTCCTGAGCTTGCCCATATCCTTGCCGCGCCTTTGCATGCGTTTTACGTCGCGGCGGAAACGAGCCGAGGGGGCAAGGCGCAGCATGGCTATAGCCCTAAATCCTTGTACATGGTTTCCGGGGCAGCGTAGATTTGCCTGCCGTCTTCTCCGGCTCCATTCATGGCGGCAATGGTTTCCGCATTCGGCGTCATGAAGCGGCTGGGGATGGAGCGCAGCACCTCGGCCAGTTTTTGTGCATGCTTGTACGGCACGGCTCGCCGGTTCTTTTCAAATTCGGAAATATGGCTTTGCGGCAACCCTATGGCGTCCGCCAAGGTCTTTTGCGTCATCCCGGCCCGCAGCCGCAGCCCTTTAATCAACCGGCCGGCTCGTTCCGATTCCGGGATGGAGGATATAGGCGCCGTATCGCCGGCTTCATCCACAATCTGCCCGCCAAGGCGGGTCACAAGCTCCGCCACCAAGGGCAGGCAGTCCGTCGGGATGCTTATATGGGCGCGTGTCTGTTGACTCATGGCGTTTTCCTTGTTTGTAGATATTTTATATCAAAATATCTCATTGTCAAACAAGATGCAACTGGTAAAGCGACGGCTGTCGGCGAAACTATTTTTATCGGCAGCTATGGTTTGAACTGACTGGAACGGAGAGGGTTACGCATTATATCCCCAAGTCCTTAGACAGAGCTTCGGCGGAATTGAAGCGCACTCCCTTGCCTGCATCCATCAAGCCAATGACTGCAAATTGGCATTTCGCATTTGAGCAGTGCAGAAAATCTTGACTTCGGGCTAAGTCTTGGCTAAGTCTATGCCGACAACATGCCGGAGGTGGCCATGTCCACTACCATCATGCCCATGCATCAAGCCAAGAGTTCTTTGTCGCAACTGGTAAAGCGCGCGGCTGCAGGCGAAACCATTTTTATCGGCAGCTATGGCCGGGCGGAAGCTGTTCTTGTCTCAGCCGCAAGCGCCAAACCGAAAAAACGCCTTGGCCTTTTGGAAGGCAAGCTGACCATTCCCGATGACTTTGACGCCCCCCTGCCACAAGAGCTTCTTGCCGCTTTTGCGGGAAAGACGGAATGAGGCTGCTGCTGGATACCAACGCGCTGCTGTGGGCCTTGACCAATGCGCCACGCATTGAAGCAGTGCGGGATTTGCTGCTTGCCGATGAAAACGAAGTTTTTGTCAGCGCGGTATCCTGGTGGGAAATCGCCATCAAAACACGCATAGGCAGACTGGATGCCGACTTGCCGCAACTCCGGGCCATTGCGCATGAGAGCGGCTTTTTGGAATTGCCGCTCCTTGGTTCGCATACGGAAATGTTGGCGATATTGCCAAGATACCACAATGATCCTTTTGACCATATGCTGACGGCCCAAGCCATGGCCGAACCTATGCGGCTGATTACCGGCGATGAGACGCTTTCCAAGTATACGTCCCTGGTCATCCCTATTTAAACGGCGCGGCAGCAGAGCGCTTCCGTCACCTGTCCATCGGCGATTCCGTAAAATTCAAAGAAATGGATTCCCGTGCCGTCCCTTCGCGCTTGACAGAGTTGTTGTTTCGTTCTATTCTGAGAATGATTTTCAATTTTACTGGTGAGCCATAGTAAGGACGCCGGATGGCAAGCATACGTATCGCCCTGGTAGGAAACCCGAATTCCGGAAAGACGACGCTGTTCAATGCCTTTACCGGAGCGCACCGGCGGGTGGGCAATTATCCCGGCACCACGGTCGAGCGTCAGCAACGCGAGGTGGAACGCCACGGGCAGCATGCCGTGGTTACGGATTTGCCGGGAACCTATTCCCTGAGCGCCTATACGCAGGAAGAACGCGTCACGCGCCGTGAAATTGCGCAGGGCAAACCGGATGTCGTGGTGGACGTGCTCAATGCCGGGGTGCTCGAACGTAATTTGTATTTGGCCGTACAGATCATGGAACTTGGCGTTCCCCTGGTGCTGGGCTTGAACATGATGGACGAGGCCCACAACCAGGGCCTGCGCGTGGATGCCGCCCGCCTTGCCGAACTTTTGGGCGTCCCGGTGCGCGAGACCGTGGCCCGAACCGACATCGGCGTGGACGATCTGATGCACGCCGCCATGGATTGGGCTCTGGAACGCCGGGGGCAGGCATGGAGGCCTCTGCGCATCTCCTACGGCCCGGATCTGGATCCGGTGCTGGAAGAGATGGAAAAAAAAATCGAGGCGGCGGGCTTCCTGATCCAGGACTGCCCGGCGCGCTGGATTGCCATAAAGTACCTGGAAGGCGACACGGACATCATCACCCAGGGACGCCGGACAGGCGAACTCGGCCTGGAACTTGAACAGATGGCGGACGTGCTTGCCAAACACCTGGACAGCGGCTTGAAAACCACGCCGGAAGCGCGCCTGGCTGACTACCGCTACGGTTATATCAATGCGCTCCTGCGCCAGGGCGTGGTGACCCGTGAAGAAGACCGCGAACGCCACCTGGAATTTTCCGAACGCCTGGACAGCGTGCTTACCCATCGCGCGCTCGGCCCCGTAATCATGCTTGTCATCCTGTACATGACCTACCAGATAGGTTTCAGCGTGGGCGAAGTTCCCATGAACTGGGTGGAGAGCTTTTTCGCATGGCTGGGGGAAAGCGTTTTTGCGGCCATGCCGGAAGGCCTGACGCGCTCTTTGCTGGTGGACGGCATCATCGCCGGCGTGGGCGGGGTGATGAGCTTTGTGCCGCTTATCATGTGCATGTTCCTCTGCGTGGCCTTTATGGAGGATTCCGGCTACATGGCCCGCGTGGCCTATATGCTCGACAGGCTGTTCCACATTTTCGGCCTGCACGGCTGTTCGGTCATGCCCTATATCATTTCGGGCGGCATCCCCGGCGGCTGCGCCGTGCCCGGCGTTCTGGCGGCGCGCACCCTGCGCTCCACGCGGGAGCGTATCGCCACCATACTTACCGCGCCGTTCATGGTCTGCGGCGCCAAGGTGCCGGTTTTTCTTCTCTTGACCACGGTGTTTTTCGCCGGGCGCGAAGGGGCCGTCATGTTCGGCATTACGCTCGCGGGCTGGGCCGCCGCCCTGCTTTCGGCCCTGCTGCTGCGCAAGACGCTGCTGCGCGGCGAAGCCACGCCCTTTGTCATGGAGCTGCCGCCCTACCGCATGCCCACGCTCTGGGGCCTGCTTTTCCATACCTGGCTGCGCGCCTGGGAATATATCAAAAAAGCGGGCACGGTCATTCTTGCTATTTCCGTGCTGATGTGGGCCTTCATCACCTTCCCCGAACTGCCGCAAGAGAAGGCGGAAGCCACCATCACGGAAGCCGCCAAAAAACAGGCCGCCCTGCAGTACTCCTTTGCCGGACGTGTGGGCATGGCGCTGGAACCCGCGGGCAGATTGGCGGGTTTTGACTGGCAGACCAACGTGGCGCTGCTTGGAGGCTTTGCGGCCAAGGAAGTCATCGTTTCCACCCTGGGCATCGCCTA
>JAIRVN010000094.1 GCA_031253875.1 Deltaproteobacteria bacterium
CCGGAATAATCCCGGCGTCTGCCTGTGCGTGGTGGCCAGGGCCGAGGTGCTGCCGGAAGAATTTGTCACGGATTATGCAAGCGTGATGGTCATGGCTCGCGCGGAGATTGTCCGGGATGCACGGGAACGGTTGCGTATCCTCAGACTGTTCGGACAGCGTTTCACGTCCCTTTCCCTTGAGGAAATCGACGCGTATATCGCCCCGCGCGATGCGCGCGTCTGCCTTGTGCGTCTTTGTCCGCTCGAGGTAAGCGGCAAAGCATACCGTGCGCCCGGGATGGCCAAGGGGCACAATGCGTAGCCGCCGCTGTTCCTCAAGGCTTTCCGTCAGAACTGGTTGCAGCGCGCTTCCATCCAGTACCGGCTGTTAAACTTGGCACTTACCGCGCCGGCGTCTATCCAGTCGATATCCTGGCGTACTTCCTGGCCCCGTTCCGTAACAATGGTATAGCTTTTGCCCCGGCACGCAAGCGTAATTTCGTCAATGCACCGGGTCCGCACTGTATCACAGGTTATGGCATAGCCGGGCTGGCCGTCCGAAAGCGTCGTCAACTGTCTCGCGCAGGCCATGCATACGAGGGAACACACAAGAACAAACGCAAAGCTTTTCATATTCCGTCTCCTTGTCGGCGTTATTTTATCCCAAGGCAAGATGCCACGCCAGAATAAAAAGCAGCGCCACGCCGGCCGCGGCCGGCAACTGTATCCGCGCGGGAGGACGGGCATGCGGCAACAGGCGGTGATACGCATAGCCCAGGCTCAGACCGGCCGCCATGCCGAACAGATGGGCCGCGTAGTCGGTGCGTTCTCCTTCCGTGCCGAGCATGGCAAACAGCCCTGCCCCCGCCCCCAGGGGAAGGAGGGCCCTACGCCGGCCCTGGCGTCCTTCCTGCAGCGCCTGGATGCTGGACAACAGCCCCAGACAGGCAAAGATCGCGGTCGAAAAACCCACAGAGGAAAAAGGCAGCGGGCGGTACAGCACGTCGCAGACATTGCCCAGCACGCCTCCGAGTATGGTCAGCAGAAGTCCGATCCCGAAGCCTGTGCGGAGGCGCAGCAGCGTCAGAAACAGGCTGCCCGCCGCGATATTGCTGAACAAATGCAGGCTGTCCGCGTGCAGGCTCAGGGCGGTCACCGTTCTGTACCATTCGTGCAGGGTACGTGTGCGGTACACGTCAAGCGCACCGAGCCGTATCCACTCGTGATGCGTCAGTGGCGCAAGCCCCGGGAAACCCCACCAGCCAGCGCAGATGCCGTGCCAGCCCAGCAAGAGCACAAAAAACAGCACGGCCGGAGGTATATCCCGCCGGGCAGGCGGCGTCGGCGGGTGGATGCGCAGGGCGGGTTCCGCATTGTAGCCTGCGATCTCATGCCGGGCGATGCCTTCCGCCATGGGCGGCACATAGATCAAACGCCGTCCCCCTCTGTGCGTAAGAAGAAAGGGGATATTTTTGGCGCTCAGCACGAGTATCCATTGCGCCAGCAGATGCTCGGACACGCGGGTGCGCTCGCCATCCCCCGCCGGACGCCAGAAAGGCGGCACAGCGGCGGATCGCTGCCGTAAGGGAAGCGGCCGTCCGGGACCGGAGCGAATGCGGATTCCGTCTTTCACGATAAGCGTCATGCCCGCAAACTAGCGCAAAATTGTCCGGCAATCCACCTGTCCCGGCCATATAAACTTCCCGCCGCATGCGCGTCGGGGCATACGCGGCGCAGTATGTACGCAAAATGGACATTTGCGGCCGGATGCAATATAGATACATGGTATACGGCGCAAAACGGTCCGGCATGACCGTCAGGGAGACGCGAAATGAGCGATGCAGACAAGAACGAGTACCGCTGGATTGCCATAGGCGACATTCACGACAGCGACATGGACGCGCTTGCCGCGATCCCCGAACTTGCCGGCTCTGACGGCCTCATCATTACCGGGGATATCACCAATATCGGCGGCGCGCGCGAAGCAGCGCGGGTGTTGCAGGCCGCGCGCCGGCACGTCCCTGTTGTGGCCGCCCAGATCGGCAACATGGACAAGGCGGAGGTGGCGGAGTTTCTCAGCAGGGAAGGCGTCAACATGCATGCCGCCGCTCGCTCGCTGGCGCCCGGGCTGGTTGCCATAGGCATTGGCGGTTCCACGCCCACTCCGTTCGGCACGCCCAGCGAATTTCCCGAAGCCAGCTACGCGGCATGGCTTGAAAAGTGTTGGCTCGAAGCGAAAACACGTGCCGAGCACGTCCTGCTCGTATCACACAACCCGCCGAAAAATACCAAGTGCGATCGTGTCGGCGCGGGACTGCACGTGGGTTCCGGGGCTGTGCGCGACTTCATTGAAAAATACCAGCCTTCTCTCTGCCTGTGCGGCCATATCCATGAAGCCCGCGCCACAGACAACATCGGAACGACCCCTGTGATCAATCCCGGCAATTTCAGCGCCGGAGGCTATGTTGTGCTTAGGTATGCACAGGGGCGTCTTGCGGCGGACTTGCGTATTCTTTAAAAAACCGTATGGTGTCGCGACATTTTTCTTGATTTTCTCCCGCTCTGCCGAGGCAGAGCCCGTAGGGCGCCCCATGCCTCC
>JAIRVN010000244.1 GCA_031253875.1 Deltaproteobacteria bacterium
CTCATTCATAAAGCCACATTCGCAAGTTACATGCAAATCTTTGCCCCTGCCGTCCCGCACTGGGCACAGCGCTTCGTTGCCGCAGCCGCCAATTTTGCCGCACGTAGCAGTATAGGATAGTTATCGCAGACAACGACAATCATCTTTCAGGGAGCCTTCCGTATGCCCAGAATCCTGCCCGGTGAAACCGACCTGTATGCCCTGACCGATTCCCGCCTCAGCCTTGGCCGCTCCGTTGTTGAGGTGGCGGATGCATTGCTGCGGGCCGGAATACGCATCATCCAATACCGGGAAAAAAAACTCAAAAGCGGCGCAATGCTGCGGGAGTGCGAAGCGCTGCGCCGTATGACGCTTGAAGCAGGCGCCTGTTTCATCGTCAATGACCATGCGGATATCGCCCTATTGTGCCAGGCCGACGGCATACACGTGGGACAAGAGGATATTCCCGTGCCCTCCTTGCGCGCTCTGCTGGGGCCTGACAAGATTATCGGCCTTTCCACCCATTCCCCGGAGCAGGCGCTTGCCGCCGCATCCTCCGGAGCGGACTACATCGGCGTGGGCCCGCTGTTTGCCACGCAAACAAAGGAAGACGTCTGCGCGCCCGTGGGGCTGGAATACCTGAGTTGGGCCGCCGTTCACAGTCAACTGCCCTTTGTGGCAATCGGCGGCATCAAGCGCCATAATATCGGAGAAGTCGTCCGGCATGGCGCGATGTGCTGCGCGCTGGTATCCGAACTGGTCGGCGCGGAGGATATCGCGGTCCGCGTCGCGGAAGTGCGCGCGTGCATGCAGGCATGATCACGAGCCGCGCCCAGGCGGAAGAAGCCTTGGCCGCAGGGCGCGAACCGTCCGCTCGGGAATGGCTGCAACTTTGGCGTGCCGGGCGCCTTGACGCGCCGCCCATCAGCGGCGCGCCCTATACCGCTTGGCGCGCCCTGTGCGAAGCGCCGTCGGACGAGCAACTGGATGGCCGGCTTGCCCGGGTTCTTTCCGGATCGTTGCCGCTCATTTCCATACTCATGCCGGTCTACAATCCCGTTCCGGACTTTCTGGACGCGGCCATCGCGTCTGTGCGCGCGCAAAGCTACTCCGCCTGGGAATTGTGCATAGCGGATGACGCTTCGACAGACCCGGCCGTATCCGTCTGTCTGCAACAGCATGCGGCTGAAGACAGCCGCATCCGCTTCATCCGGCGGAACGCCAACGGCCATATCAGCGCGGCTACCAACAGCGCGCTGGACATGGCGCAAGGCCGGTGGTGCGCCTTGATGGATCACGACGATCTACTGCACAGGCACGCGCTGACGCGCATGTTTCTGGCCATGGGGGAACATCCGGCTGTCTCCTTCCTCTTTTCCGATCACGACAAAATCGACGCAAATGGCAGACGTGCCGCTCCGCATTTCAAACCGGGCTTCAACCCGGATCTGCTTTTGGCCTGCAATGCCGTCAGCCATCTGGGCCTGTGCCGGACGGAACTGCTGCGGCGACTGGGGGGTCTGCGCGAAGGTTTTGAAGGCGCGCAGGATCACGATCTCGTTCTGCGGGTGCTGTCGGAACTGGGGCCAGAGGCTTTTGCGCATGTGCCGCACGTACTCTACCACTGGCGCATGCATACGGACAGCACGTCGATCGGTCTGGCGGCCAAACCCTACGCCGCACAGGCCGACTTGCGCGCCAAAACGGAATTTCTCGCGCGCAAGGCCGTGCCGGCCCGGATCGAGCCCCTGCCGAACAACACTATCCTGTCCCATCTGTGTTTTGCACTCCCCAAGCAACCGCCCATGCTCTCGCTTATTCTCTGCGTACCGGGAGAGGCGCGGGACGCCGCCCGCTGGATGCGGGATCTGACGGAGCGCACCGCCTATGCCAAGCGCGAAATTCTCGTGGCTCCGTACGGAACAGCGTCTTCCGCCCTGGCGCGCCTGGAGGGCGCAGTACTGCCGGCCCAGGCAACGCCCGTAGCGGCGCGGAATGCGGCGGCGCAAGCCGCGCGCGGCGCGGTGCTGCTCTTTGTGGATGCCTTCAGCCTGCCCCTGGCGTCTGACTGGGCAAGCGAACTTGTTGCAGCCGTGCTTTGGGGAGAACTGGGCGCTGTGGGCAGCAGGCGTTTGCAGACGAACGGATTTTTGGCCCATGCCGGCCATGTGCCGGGAAAAGACGCGTTCCTGCCTGCCTTCGCGGGCCTGCATCCCCAAGCGCCGGGTTATTTTTCCCAGGCGCATTTGCCGCGCAACGTAGCGGCGCTGCCTGCCTCCTGTCTGTGCCTGCGTACGAGCATTTTTATGGAGATGGGCGGTTTTGACGGCAATCTGGAAGAACTGGCCGCGGCGGATCTGTGCCTGCGCCTGCATGCGTGCGGCCTGCGTTGTCTGTGTACACCCCTGGCCGACATGGCCGGGCCGCAGGAAGCCGCGCTGCCTTACACGCCCGCCTTGAGCGAACGCTGGCCTGGTCTGTCCCATGCGGCCCCGTACCAGAATCCGCATCTGGACTGGACGCCGGGCGGCTGGAAGCTGCGCCTGACTGACGGCACTACCGAATAAGCAGCTCCACTATGGATTCACCACATTCTGTGGCTTGCCTTCCATAAAGGCGCGCAAGTTGGCTGCGGTGATGCTGATGATGTTGCTCCGCGCCCGCAGACTGGCCCACGCGATATGCGGCGTGATATAGGTATTGGGAGTCTTCAGCAGGGGGTTATCCGCCAGGGGCGGCTCCACGGCGAGCACATCCGTGCCGAGTCCGCCGAGCCGGCCGCTGCGCAGGGCCACGGCCACGGCCGCTTCGTCCAGCAAAGGGCCGCGCCCGGTGTTGA
>JAIRVN010000066.1 GCA_031253875.1 Deltaproteobacteria bacterium
GGCGCGTTTTTGCGCGTATCACGCGCATCATGGGCCGCAGCGATGACATGCTGATCATCCGCGGGGTCAACGTCTTTCCGCAGCAGATTGAATCCCTGCTTATGGAATGTGAAGGGATCACTCCGCATTACCAACTTGTCGTCAGCCGGGAAGGCAATCTGGATGCGCTTGAGGTACAGGTGGAGTTTGCGGAAGGCACGCTTGACGATGCTGACGAGGTGCGCAAATTCCAGGCGCGCGAACGGAGCATCCAGAAGGCGATCAAGGATTTTTTGGGCGTCTCCGCCAAGGTGCGCCTTGTTGCGCCGCGCTCCATTCAACGCTCCGAGGGCAAGGCCGTGCGCACCATTGATACCAGGGAGATGACCTAGCCCACGGATCGTGCTGACGAAGCCCATATGCAGGTGCGTTACCGATAAACCGGGAATTCCCGCTTGACTCTTGTGCGTGTTGCTGGCTACATTGACTGCTTTACAGCAAAATGCCATCACGAAAGGCGGACAATCCCCAATGTCGCAGGAACGCATCACCACCCTGCTGAACGAACAGCGCAGCTACATCCCTCCCGTACACGGCAAAGCAACAGCCTGGATACGTTCCCAGGAAGAATGCGACGCCATTTGTAAAAAAGCCCTGGACGACCCTGATGAATTCTGGGGCGCGCGAGCGCGGCAACTCCTGCATTGGTTCAAACCCTTTTCACGAGTGCTGGACGCCGACTATGCCGAACATCGCTATGCGTGGTATACTTCGGGCCGGCTGAATGCGGCCTTCAATTGCGTCGATCGTCATCTTACCAGCGGCAGGCGGAACAAGGCCGCGCTGATCTGGCAGGGCGAGCGTGAAAGCGCGGTGCGTTGCTACACCTACCAAATGCTGTATACCGAGGTGTGCCGCATAGCTTCCGCCTTGAGCTCCCTGCGTGTACGCAAGGGGGATCGCGTCGCCCTGTACATGCCGATGATTCCCGAGCTGCTTATTTCCATGCTGGCGTGCGCCCGCATCGGCGCTATCCATACCACCATATTTTCCGGCTATGCCGAAGGCGGCGTACTCAATCGTATCCGCGACAGCAAGGCCAAGGTCGTGTTTACGGCGGACGGCGCGTTCAGAGCGGGCAAGGTGAAAGCTCTCAAACCCAATCTTGACCCCATTCTGGCAAAATGTCCTTCAGTCGCGCACGTGGTGGTGGTTAACCACACCAATACCCCGGTGGATATGGATCGCCGCCGTGATATCTGGTGGGATGACCTTATGGATGACTTCACCCTGGATGCCGATTTTCCCTGTGAATCCATGGACGCCAACGACACGCTTTTCCTGCTGCACACCAGCGGCAGCACGGGCAAGCCCACCGGGGTCATGCACGCCACGGGCGGCTATCTGACCTATGCGGCGCACACGACCCAGTGGGTCTTTGATCTGCGCGACGACGACGTCTACTGGTGCACGGCGGATTTGGGATGGATCACCGGACATACCTACATGCTGTATGGCCCCCTGGCCTTGGGCGCGACGACCGTGATGTTCGAAGGTGTGCCCAACTGGCCCAATCCCGACAGGTATTGGCGCATCGTGGAAAAATTCCGGGTGAATATTTTGTATACCGCGCCCACGGTCGTACGTTCACTTATGCGTTACGGGGAAGCCTGGACGGAACGTTATGATTTGTCTTCGTTGCGCATTTTGGGGACTGTGGGCGAGCCCATCAATCCGGAAGCCTGGATGTGGTTCCATACGCATATCGGCCGGGAAGAGCTGCCCGTCATTGATACATGGTGGCAGACGGAAACCGGCGGCGCGATGATTGCCGCCCTGCCCTACGCCACAAAGCTGAAACCCGGTTCCGCCACGTTTCCCCTGCCGGGCATCGACGCCGCCGTCGTCAGCGGCGACGGCAGCGAGGAGGTTGACGGCGGGCATCTTGTCATCCGCAGGCCTTGGCCCGGCATGATGCAGGGCGTGTTCGGCAATCCGGAGAAATACCAGTCGTATTTCTCGCGTTTCGGCGTATACCAGTCCGGCGATGGAGCACGCACGGACGAGGAAGGGTATTTCTGGATTTTGGGACGTATTGACGACAGCATCAACGTGTCCGGGCACCGCCTTTCCACCGCGGAAATTGAATCCGCTCTGGTGGCGCATCCCCAGGTCGCCGAGGCCGCCGTGGTGCCGATGCCTCATGATTTGAAGGGCGAGGGGATTTACGCCTATGTGATGCTGGTGGAGGAAACGCCCTGGTCGGAAACGCTACGCAAAGAATTGCGCGATTCCGTGCGCAAGGAGATCGGACCGCTCGCCACGCCGGAAGCTATCCAGTTTGTCAGCGCCCTGCCGAAAACGCTTTCCGGCAAAATTATGCGCCGCATGCTGCGCAAGATTTGCGCCGGCGCCTTTGATGAATTGGGAGACACGACGAGCCTTGCGCAGCCTAAGGTGATTGATATAATTATAGAAGGATTCAAAAACCTCAAGAACGGGCATCCCGAACAGTACGGCGGCGCGGAGGCGTAAGCAGCGTTTCCCTTGACGCCGATTCGAGCATGTTCGCGAGGCTATACAAGCTTCGCGGTGCGCAGAGCCCCCCTGAGCTTGACCACGTTGCCTTCGCCGAGAGGGCACAGGGGCAGACGGAATTCCAGGTCCATGTAGCCCATCATGTGCAGGGCGGTTTTTACGGGGATAGGGTTGGTTTCCAGGAACATGGCCCTGTTGAGCGGCGCAAGTTCAAAATGCAGGGACCGGGCGCTTTCCAAATCGCCTTGCGCAAAAGCGGAGCAAAGTTTGGCCATTTTCGCGGGCGCGATGTTGGAAGTGACGGAGATGACGCCACAGCCGCCCACCGACAGGATGGGCAGCACGGTGAAGTCATCGCCGGAGAGCAGACAGAATATTGAGCCGCATTGTTCGAGCACTTCGGATATCTGGGTCAGATCTCCGGAGGCTTCTTTCACTCCGACAATATTCGGACATTCGCGCGCCAGGCGCCCCAGAGTCGCGGGCAGCAGATTGCAGCCGGTACGCCCGGGCACATTGTACGGAACAAGCGGGAAATTCACTGTGCCGGCAATGGCGGCGAAGTGCTGGTACAGACCTTCCTGGGTGGGTTTGTTGTAGTACGGAGTGATGAGCAGCGCGCCGTCAGCCCCCGCTTCCTTCGCGAAGCGCGTCAGCCTGATGGCTTCCATGGTATTGTTTGAACCTGCGCCGGCAAGCACGGGAACGCGTCCTTTGGCTTGATCCACACAGATGCGGATAACCTGCTCATGCTCATCGTGCGAAAGCGTCGCAGATTCTCCAGTGGTGCCGCAGGGTACCAGACCGTTAATACCTTGTTCAATCTGCCACTCAATAAAGCGGCGATAGCGTTGTTCGTCCAGCGCGCCGTTTTTGAACGGGGTGACCAGAGCGGTATAAGCTCCTGTAAAGCGCATAATGCCTCCTTGTGGCGCATGAGCAACAACGCGGGGATGGGAAAAAAACTCCGGGACAGCAGAAA
>JAIRVN010000071.1 GCA_031253875.1 Deltaproteobacteria bacterium
GTCAAGGCGCAGCAGCACCCAGAGCATCACGCACGCTTGCACCGCCTGCGATACGAGCATGGATAAAAAGATTCCGGCCGCGTCGCCCCAGAGCGCGTGGCCGAACAACCAAGCCAGCGGCAGGCGCACAAGCCAGAAGCTGCTTGCGAATACCGCCAGATTATAACGGGTCGCGCCGGCCCCCATCATGACGCCGCCAAAGATCATGCTGCTGGAGGTGAAAGGCGCGGCAAGCAGATTGTAGAACAGATACGAAACCGTCTGCTCCCGTACGACCGGGGAATCCGAAAGCAAGGCCGCCAAATCGTCCATAAAAGGCCACATCACGCCGGCAAGCGCGGATATGAACAGGCAGCCGCTCGCGCCGAGCACAAGGGCGAGCCGTCTGGCTTCGGCCCTGTCTCCCGCGCCCAGACTGTTGCCCACCAGCACCGAAACCGTCATGTTGAAGGCAAAGGCAGGCATAAACAACAGCGATTCCACACGCATGCCGGCGGTCATCCCGGCCAGGGCCGCAACGCTTCCCGAAGGTAAGGAAGCGGTAATGGCGAACAGCGCCAGATAGCCAAGCTGCCACAGGAACTGGGAAAGTCCGGCCGGCCAGGCCACGCCGAACAGGTAGGGAGCGCCGCGCCGTATCCAGCGCCAGGGCGGGGTATCGCGCGGGCGCATATAGCCCAGGCGCAGCAACAGGAGAATATTGCCCGCAGCGCCTATCAGCACGGACAGGAAGTTCGCCCAGGCTATCCCCATGTAGCCGAAAGCCGGCAGGCCGAACCAGCCGAGTCCCAGGCCCGCGGCGCCGATCACGACAATCGCGAAGACCAGCACGGTGACCGCAAGCGGCGCAATAACATGCCGGATGGCTCGGACCAGTCCGGAACTCACTCCCCATACATAGTTCAACGGCGTGGTCAGCAGGGTGACACGCCAATAGTTGTCGAGTATTTCCCGCGTTTCCGGCGGCGCCATCAGGGCGTCAAAAAGCTGGGCGCTAAAGGCATAACCCAGCAGCGCCGTCAGAATGCCCAGCAGCAGGCTTCCCCATCCCACCAGCAGCGCATAGCGCCGCGCACGCCAGACCCGTCCGGCCCCCAGCGACTGACTGATGCCGGCAATGGCGCCGCTGCCCATCGCGATGGCCACCACCTGCAAGAACATGACGCACTGGGCCACCATGCCGAAAGATGCCTGCACCACGGGATCAATGCGTCCCGCCACCCAGACGCAGACAAAGGCGATGCCGAACTGCAGCAGCATCATCAGGGTCTGGGGCCAGATAAGACCCCAGATAGTGCGGAAATCGGCTTTGGGATACGTGGCGGTCATGGCGCATCGAGAAGCTGGAAGTACAAGGGGATTGCGTGTACATAAGGCGCGTCCGGCATATTTACAAGCAGAATCATTGGCGCTATGGCTTGAAGCAAGCGCGCCCGCACCTCCAGTCGCCGGGCGCCAAGGAGCGTATATGCGCAGACGTGATTTTCTCAAATGGCAGATTGCCGGCGCGGCCTGCCTGGCCACCGGCTTCGGTCGCACAAATTTTTCCAACGCCCTGGCGGCGGATACGCCACGCACATATCCTGACGTGGCCGTTGTCAAGGGTGATCCCGCCAAGGCCACCCGAGCGGCGGTGGACATGCTGGGCGGCATGGGCCGTTTTGTCAAGGCGGGACACAAGGTGGTCATCAAACCCAACATGAGCTTCGCCCGCACGGTTGAACTGGGCACCAACACCCATCCCCTGATTGTCAGGGAAGTGCTCGTCATGTGCAAAGAGGCCGGGGCCGCGAAAGTGCGCGTACTCGATCACTCTTTGCAGGATCCCGAGCAGGCGCTTGTTCTTTCAGGCATACGCGCCGCCTGTGACGGCATCGAACCCGGCATCTGCCACCATCTGATGGACAACAGCTTCTATCGGGAAGCCGCGCTGCCGGACGCCGTGGAGATGCGCAGCAACCTTTTTATGAAGGATGTGCTGGAAGCGGACGTGCTTATCGCCGTCCCGGTCGCCAAATCGCACGGTTCAGCGGGCGTGAGCCTGTCCATGAAGGGCCAGATGGGGCTTATCTGGGAGCGCAAGATCATGCACGGGCGCTACAGCCTGGATGTCAGCCTGGTGGATCTGGCGCAGCGCATCAAGCCGACGCTCGCCGTCATTGACGCGACCCGCGTGCTCACTACCGGCGGGCCGGGCGGGCCGGGCAAAATCATCACCCCCGGCGAAATCATCGCCTCTGCGGATCCGGTGGCGGCGGACGCCACGGCGGTTGCTTCCTATGAATGGTATGGCCGCATGATGCAGCCCAGGCAGGTCGCCCACATCCGCCTGGCGCACGAGCGGGGAATCGGGCGCATGGATATCGAAAATCTGCAAACACAGCGGATACGCGTGTAAATCCCGTGTGCAGCCCTTCGCGTCGCTCTGCAAACAACAGCCGCAGGCTCGCGCAGAGCATGAGCCTGTTGTGTTTTCTCTGGCTGCTGTGGACGATGCGCGCCGCGCCGGGCGCAGGAGCGCCGGACTGGCTGCCGCCCGATCTCTACGTGCGGCTTGATCCGCTTGCCGCATTCGTCCTGCCCGCGGCAGCGCGGGACTTCGTTTCCACGCTGCTGCCCGGGCTGGGCGTACTGCTGCTCGCCGTGCTGTTCGGCCGGATATTCTGCGGCTATCTGTGCCCCTTTGGCGCCACCCTCGACCTGGTTCGCTTTCTCGGCGCGAAGAGCAAAAACCTGGATGCACGCACGCGTGATGGGAATGACGGGCGCGCGCGTCCCTGGCATTGGGGCAAATACCTGCTGCTGATCGCCATTGTTATGGCGGCCGCGCTCGGCGTGAACGCGGTGTTTGCCGCCTCGCCCATCCCCCTGATCACCCGTTTCTACGCCACATGCGTTTTTCCCCTTGTCCAGCTTGCGGGCAAACAGGGATTGGACGTGCTGCGTCCCGTGGCGGATGCGCTTCATCTGAATGCCCTGGCCTATGTGCAGATGCCTGTGCGCCGCTTCGAGGCAATCTTTTTCACGCTCTTTTTTTTCGGCGC
>JAIRVN010000076.1 GCA_031253875.1 Deltaproteobacteria bacterium
TTTCTGCTGCATCCGCGTCCCAAACAATCACGCGTGCTGGTATTGGAATTTTTCGGGCGATCCATGCATCCGGCCGCGCTGGTGGTGCGTGAGCTGGTGGCTCTGCGCGAGCGTATCCGCAGGCAGGGCGACTACGCTCGTATTTCCGCGCTGGAAGAATTTAATGCCAAGTACGTCGAGGCGATCGAATATCGCCGCAAATCCCAAAAATATGAGGGCAACCCCATTTCCGTGATCCTTCTTCAGGTTGACGGCGATGAGGCATTCCTGCTCGATCGTTGCGTGATGGAAATTGTGGAGGTGGTTGATCGGCAGGACAACGTGGATGTCATTGTGGCTCGGGATGAGAAAGAAGCCGAACATTTCTGGGAGGATCGCCACAAGCTTTCCGCCATCGCGCGGCGCACCTCCGGCTTCAAGATCAACGAAGACGTGGTCATTCCCATGGAGCGCATCCCGGATTTTGCACTCTTTCTCGAACAGCTCAACCTGGAATGCGTGGGGGTGGCTTTCCGCAACGCCCTGCAATCTGTGGGGCGGCTGACAGGTTTTCCTCTGGAAGACAAGGAGTTTAATCGCGAATTTTCCTTTCTCTCCAAGGTAGCTCTGGGCGAAGTGTCGACCACGGAAATATCGGATAACGAACTGGAAGCCAGAGCCGTGGAGTTTTTGCATACCCTGGCGAAGAAATACGAGCACCTGGCGAAAAAGATCGGCCGCATCCGCGACTATATGCTGGAAAGCCGCGTCATCGTGGCCAGCCATATGCATGCGGGCGACGGCAACTGCCACGTCAATATCCCCGTCAATTCCAACGACCCGGCCATGCTGGAACAGGCCGAGGAAGTGGCCGCCCGGGTCATGGCGGAAAGTCAGGCCATGGGCGGGGAAGTATCCGGAGAGCATGGCATAGGCATCACCAAACTCAAATTCCTCAACAAAGAAAAAATGGATGCCCTGCGCGCCTTCAAAGAACGCGTGGACCCGCGCGACGTATGCAATCCGGGCAAACTGGTGCAACGCGAATTGCCCGTGCAACCCTTCACCTTTTCCTTCAACCGCCTGATCAACGATATCCGTGAAAGCGGCTTGCCCGGCAAGGAGCGGCTCATCGGCCTGCTCAAAGACGTGCAGATTTGCACCCGCTGCGGCAAGTGCAAGCAGACCTGCGCCATGACCTACCCCGAACGCTCCATGCAGTGGCATCCGCGCAACAAGAACATGGTGCTCGGCATGCTGCTGGAAGCGGTGTATTATTCCCAGGTCAACATCGGCGCCATCGAGGATCGTCTGCTCGGTGAATTGCGGCAGATGGTGGAGCACTGCACGGGCTGCGGCAGATGCACGGCCATTTGCCCGCTGAAGATACCTTCAGCCGAAGTGGCCCTTTCGCTGCATACCGTGCTGGAAGAGGAGGGAGCAGGGGGGCATCCCATAAAAATGCGGGCCTTGACCTGGCTGGCGAAAGACCCTGCGGTGCGCGCCCCCAAGGCCGCCAAATACGCGTCCCTGGGACAAAAGATGCAGAACAAGGTCCTCGGCGTATTGCCGGACGGCAGAACTTCGCGTGTCCGGAATCCTGCATTTTCCAAGGGACCCAAGCTTGGCTATACAAATGTGTACGAATCGTACAAATGGCGCAAAGGGCACATATTCACGCCGAACGACGCCCAGCCGGACATGCCCGCGGCCCTCTACTTTCCTGGCTGTGGAGGCGCGCTGTTTTATGACCGCATCGCGCAGGCGAACATATCGTTGCTGTTGAAAGCAGGCATTACCGTGCTGCTGCCCCCGCGCCACCTGTGCTGCGGCTACCCTTTGCTGGCCGCGGGAGCAGACGCGCTGTACCAGCACAATAAAGAGCGAAATCTTGCCGCCTTCCGTGAATTACGGGAAGAGGCCGATACGGCCGGCCTGAGCGTGGCCTATCTGCTGACCGCTTGCGGTACCTGTCGCGACAGTCTGGAGCGTCACGAATACGGAGAACTTTTTCCCGGCATTGTCCATCACGACGCCGTACAACTGGCGCTCGGCCGTCTGGCGCCCGTTGATGCATACGCCGGACAATGCTTTGTGTACCATACGGCCTGCCACATGGAATGGGTCGGCTTGCATAAGGCAACGGGACACACGCAAATAGCGGCTTCGCTGGAAGCCGCCACCGGCGCGGTCCTGCGCCTTTCTTCCGGCTGTTGCGGAGAATCCGGCATGGGCGCTTTTACCAACCCTGAAATATACAATGCCCTGCGCGCGCGAAAACGCCAAGATCTGGCAGAACACTTCGCCGCCTGCGAAGGCTCCGTGCTGGTGGGCTGTCCTTCCTGCAAGGTGGGAATAGGCCGCACTCTCTTGGCCATGCATGACAAACGCCCGGTACTGCACCTTGCGGAATGGCTGGCGGTCGCCTATATGGGTGAAGACTGGCGGCAACAGTGCCGGCGTAAAATCAATGACGCCAAGGGGCCTGTACGGGTAGTGGAAATTTGTAACGCCTCATCACAGCGAGCACGTTCGTGAATGTATTTGTCGCAGCCTTGTGCGCTCTGGCCGCATCCCTCCTGCTGGCCGCTTTCAGCGGCGGACGGAGTTGGGCCAACAGGCTCGGCGCGGGAGGCGCCTGCCTGGGCTGTGTCCTGGGACTCGCCTCCTTGTTTGTTGATCCCTGGAATGCGCATTCCCTATTGGAACTGCCGTGGGGCCTGCCGCTGGGGGCCTGCCGCATCGGGCTGGATCCGCTGACGCGCATTTTTTTGGCGCCGATTTTCGGCCTGGGCGCCGTGTGCGCCTTGTCAGGCGCGGCGCATCTTGCGCATTCCCCGCCGCATGGACGTAATCTTGGCGCGCACTGGGC
>JAIRVN010000151.1 GCA_031253875.1 Deltaproteobacteria bacterium
CCATGTCGGCCTGGGTGAAATTCTGGTAGCCGCCCCGTAGTTCCTCGGGCATATCCACGTAGTCTATGCATGTCTGGCGTCCCAGGGCCAGACAAACGGCGTGGGCCAGATCGTTCCAGCTCCGGGCCACGCCCGTGCCCACATTGTACACGCCGCCGTCGTGCCGCGCGAGCAGCCACAAAACAATCTCCACGCAATCCTTCACATAGACGAAGTCGCGCATTTGTCCGCCGTCCGGATAGTCGGGATGGCTCGAACGGAACAGGCGCAGGCGTCCGCTGGAGCTGATCTCGTGCCAAGCCTTGCAGACCACGCTGCGCATGCCGCCCTTGTGGTATTCGTTCGGGCCGTAGACATTGAAAAATTTCAGGCTGGCCACCCGCCCCAGCAAGCCTTCGCGCAGCAGCCACATATCAAACAGGTGCTTGGAATACGCGTACATGTTCAAGGGCGCCAGGCCGCGCAAACAGGCCGGGTTGTCGGAAAAGCCCCGGGAACCGTCCCCGTAGGAGGCGGCGGAACTGGCGTTGATGAAGCGCGCGCCGCGTTCCAGCGCGAAGCGGCACAGCGTTTGGCTGTATTTGAAGTTGTTGCGCAGCAGAAATTCCGCATCGCGTTCCGTGGTGCTGGAACAGGCTCCCATATGCACAACGGCGGTCAGCGGCCAGGGCAGGGCCTCCTCCTTCAGCATGCGCAGAAAACGGTCACGCTGCACATAGTCGGCATAGCTCAGCTGCCGGATGTTCTTCCACTTGTCCGACGTGCCCAGATCGTCGACAATGACGATATCGTCAATGCCGGCCTGGTTCAACCGCCAGACGCACGCACTGCCGATAAAGCCGGCGCCGCCGGTTACCACATACATGGCCTACTCCCGTGCGGCAACGGCGTCTTGTTGCAGGATGTTTCGTCAGCGCTGCTGTCGCCATCCGTACGGCTCGCAAGCTCGCCTGACGCAACAAACCGTTGTTGCCCGGTTTTTCGTGTTACGCCGCTGCCCATTCTACAGGATATCAGGATATAGCAAAAGGCCTGAACGGACAAGACGCCCTCCCCCGTCTGCAAACGCGAGCCCGAAGTCGGCAAGCAGCACGCGTAGCGGACGCCCGAAGATCAACAACAGGGCTGCGTCCGGCACGGCAGCGCGTTCCACCGCCAATTCCCGAAAGGCCTGATCAAAGCGCACGGCCTCCAGCAGGAGCCGTCCGGCCTCGGCATCGTATGGAGCGCGCAGGGCCAGGGGGGCAAGACGCGCCCAGGCGCATTCGTCTTCGTGTGCCCCGGCGAGGGCCGACCAGTCGGGATGCAGTTGCGGCAACGCCTCCGCCCGCGTCAGACGTCCCCGATCATACATGGCCGCCAACGCGGAAGTATCCTCGCAGCACTGCGCCCGGCACTGCGCGGGGCGTTCGGCATATATGGCGCACCTGTTGGAAAGCGCGTCCAGGTACAGGCACGACCACAGGCCGCCGCTGCCGGCCAGTGTGATCGCTTCCCCGGACAGGGGAGCAAGGACGCCCCGCACGTCATCGCGCGCCAGTTCTCCAGCCCGCAGGGTCACCAGCGCGGCGGGCGGCAATATGCCCGCCTCCAGCAGCGCCAGATCCTCGCGGTGCAGCGCCGGGCCACCCCTGCGGCAACATGCGCCGCACGCCTTGCAACGTGACACTAGCCCTCGACCACGGTGCCCAAAGGCGCGTCTTCAAGCAGATAACGTTCGAGGCTGGCTTCGGCGCGGCCGTCGAGGATCAGAGCGCGCTTACAGCCCTCGTCCAGGGCGTGCAGGCAACTGAGCACCTTGGGGATCATGCCCCCGTGCACAACGCCCTCCTGTACCAGCCGCGCCACTTCGCGGCGCGTGAGGCGGGGGATGAGACGTTTGTCCTCGTCCAGCACACCGGGCACATCAGAAATAAGGACAAAATATTCCGCTTCCATCGCTCCGGCCAGGGCGCCGGCAGCGGTATCGGCATTGATGTTATAGCTTTCGCCGTGCGCGCCGGCGGCCACCGGAGCGATGACGGGCACAAAGCCTGCGTCGAGCAGGGCAAGCACGAGCGCGGGATTCACGCTCTGGATTTCCCCCACCAGGCCGAGATCTTCATGGAGCTGGCTGGCGCCGAGCAGATGGGCGTCCTTGCCGGAAATGCCCGCCGCGCGCACTCCGTGCCGCGCAAACAGGCTGACCACGCTTTTGTTCACCCGCCCGCACAGGATCATCTCCACCACTTCCATGGTGGCTTCGTCCGTCACGCGCAGGCCGCGTTCAAAACGGCTGGGGATGTTCAGACGCGCGAGCATGGCGTTGATTTGCGGTCCGCCGCCATGCACGACCACCAGGCGCATGCCCTGCGCGCCGAGACGCGCGAGCCCCTCGGCGAACGGCACGCTCAACGCCGGGTTGTCCATGGCGTGGCCGCCGTACTTGATGACAACCGAAGGACTTTTCATGGTGTATCTCTCAAAGCGACAAACGGCGTTGCGGCACGGTGGGCCGCTACGGTATGCCCGCTATCGTGGCGACCATCACCGCCTTGATGGTGTGGACGCGATTTTCGGCTTGGTCGAAGACGATGCTGGCGGATGATTCAAAGACATCCTCGCTCACTTCCAGGGCTTCAAGGCCGAATTGCCGGAAGATGGCCTCGCCGACGGCAGTCTCACGGTTGTGGAAAGCCGGCAGGCAGTGCAAAAACTTACAATCGGGCTTGCCGGTCAGATCCATGGTCCGACGGTTGACCTGGTACGGCGCAAGCAGGGCGATGCGTTCTTGCCAGACGTTCTCCGACTCGCCCATGGACACCCAAACGTCGGTATACAAAAAATCGCAGCCGCAGACGCCTTGCTTCACGCTTTCGGTCCGGGTGAGGCGCGCCCCGCTGGTGCGGGCGATATCTTGCGCAAGGGCCGCAATCGTATCGGAGGTTTGCAGAGCGGCCGGGGCTATGGAACGGAAATCCATGCCCAGCTTCGCCGCGCCGATCATCAGGGAGTTGCCCATGTTAAAACGGGCGTCGCCCAGGTAAGCGAAGCTGATTTCCTCAAATGCCCTGCCGCAATGTTCTTGCATCGTCAACAAATCCGCCAGCACCTGGGTGGGATGCGCCTCATTGGTCAAGCCGTTCCAGACAGGCACGGAAGCATGGCGCGCCAGGGTCTCCACAATGTCCTGGCCGAAACCCCGGTATTCAATGCCGTCGAACATGCGCGACAGCACGCGAGCCGTGTCGGCCATGGATTCCTTCCCTCCCATATGCGAACCTGCGGATCCGAGACAGGTGGTATGTGCGCCCTGATCATGCGCGGCCACTTCAAACGCGCAACGTGTGCGCGTGCTGTCCTTTTCAAAAATCAGCGCAATATTTCTGCCGACAAGGTACTGTTCCTCGCGGCGCGCCTTTTTGGCGCTTTTCAGGCGCGCGGCCAGATCCAACAGGTGCAGTAATTCTTCTGCCGTAAAATCAAGGAGTTTTAAAAAATGCCTGTTCAGCAGCCGGCTCATGGCGTCACTCTCCAACAGAAAAAAATATAGTATATAGGATCGTGCGCCGACAGGCAATGTGTGCCAAGCGTATTTTGCGAACGTGTCTGCACATGAGATACCCCGGTGCGTACATCGGGGGGGCTCGGACTTGTTGCCTCCGCGCTCATCCTTGCAGCGTTTTGAACAAAATTCCCAGGCCTGTGAGCACGCAAACCCAGGCCACCGCTTTTTTGAGAGTTCCAGCTTTCAAAAAACGGGCTGCAGCAAGCCCTGCCCATACGCCGAAAACTTGACCGCTGGCACACAAACCGGCGAGAGTAAAGTCAACGGCGTTGTGTAGCACGTTGCCCACGGTACCCGCCGTGCTGACGAGGACGGTGTACACCATGCCTGCGGCTATGCTGGCGAGCGGCTGGTAGCCCATAGCGACCATGGCCGGCACGGTCAATACGGGACCTCCTGCGCCAGTCATGCCGGAGATAACGCCAACAGCCCCTCCCAGCAGGGTCAGGCGCACACCTGGCCGTGACAACCATCCGGACTCTCTTGCTGCTGCAGACGTTTCAGACGTGGGAGTCTGTCTGAAGGCCATACCGCCAACCACTAGAATCAGGGTCGCCAGAAGAAGGTTAAGCGCATCACCTGGGGAATATGCTTTCAGTTCCGTGCCTATAAAAACGCAGACCACGCCCGCGGCAGAAAGCGGCATGGCCGTCGACCAACGGATATTGCCGTGTCGGAAATGGCTCCAAATGGCGAGGAGACAGGGCGGCAGAAAGCTCGCCATGCTCGTGCCCATAGCCAGATGTGTATCCATGCCCAACAAAACGATCATCAAGGGGGGGATCAAGATGCCCCCCATGCCGGTGAGCCCTATCAATATCCCCACCGCTATTCCGCACGCTATGACTCCCAGCATTGTCGCCATGCTGCGGGGCTTATCAGATTACGCAGTCTTTTGGTAGAGGCTGCTCGGCGCCTGTCTCCCCAAAAGTTGCGCCAATCCTGTCTTTGCCGAGCAGGTTCAAGATGGCGTCCTCGACAAGATCGGACGGGCTTGCCGGCTTATTGCCAAAATCCTTGAAAAAACGCGGCATGCTTGAGCAGCGCTCCCCTTCAGCCTTTCAAGACGATGACCGGCGTGAAGTGATCCGCGATATCCACCACAAGACCTTCCTGCGCGCGCAGCACTGCGTCGATATCCTTGTAAGCCCACGGGGCTTCGTCCAGAATGGCGGCATCCGTGCGGCAGACGACGTCCTTCATCAGCCTTTGCAGTTCTTTGA
>JAIRVN010000153.1 GCA_031253875.1 Deltaproteobacteria bacterium
CGTCCATAATGGCGCGCTGGATGGGCGCCGCTCCCCGGTAGCGGGGCAAAAGCGATGCATGCACGTTGACCGGCGCAAGACGGGGAATGTCGAGAAGCGCCTGGGGCAAAATACGGCCATACGCCGCCACAACCAGGACATCCGGCTTACAGGCCGCCAGTTCATCGCGCTGTTCGACGGCGTTGAAATGTTCCGGCTGGCAGACGGGCAAGCCGTGCCGCTCGGCCAGCAGCTTTACCGCCGGGGGAGTCAGCTTATGGCCCCGCCCAGCCGGCCGATCCGGCTGGCACCATACGCCGCGCACAACGCCTCCCTCCCAGGCGAGGAGACGCTCCAGCACGCTCGCCGCAAAAGGCGGCGTACCCATAAAGGCAAGAGCTAAGGGCTGTTGCGGCGCAACCATTTCTTTATCCGCGTATCGAAAAGCATCCGTTTGAGGCGGCTTACATGATCCAGAAACACTGTGCCTTCCAGATGATCAAGCTCGTGTTGCAGACAGACGGCCAACAGCCCTTCAGCCTCCACATGCACGGGATTCCAGTCCATATCCAGAGCGTCCACCGCCACCCCGGTCACGCGGCTCACCGGCGCGCGGTAATTGAACGGCACGGACAGGCAGCCTTCCTCGTCTTCCACCGGGGTCGGATCCAGCACGGTCAGACGCGGGTTGATGAACACCCGCAAATCATTACGTTCATCCGGTCCGCTTGCGTCCACCATAATAAGACGGACGGCCCGCCCCACCTGCGGCGCGGCAAGCCCCCCACCGCGCGCCGCATACATGGTTTCCGCCATGTCGCTGACCAACGTACGGATCTCGTCCGTCAGCTCCGTAAGTTCGACAGCTCGTTGCGTAAGGCGCGGATCCGGATATTGGATTATGTCGAGTATCATATGGCGTTCGCTGACACGGCATCACCCCTCAAGGCGCTCCAGCGTCATGCCTTGTGCTCGGTTTCGCGCAAACGCACGCCAAGTTCCCGCAATTGCTCGGGCGATACGCTGTCCGGGGCCTGGGTCATCAGGCAGGTGGCTTTCTGGGTTTTGGGGAAGGCGATGACATCGCGGATAGATTGTGCGCCC
The DNA here is from genome assembly GCA_031253875.1 of Deltaproteobacteria bacterium. Classification (GTDB taxonomy): domain Bacteria; phylum Desulfobacterota; class Desulfovibrionia; order Desulfovibrionales; family Desulfovibrionaceae; genus WRKB01. The sequence goes on from JAIRVN010000153.1 coordinate 1,084, forward strand.
GCGAGCAGCATGTTCATGCGGTCAAAGCCGAAGGCAATGCCGCCGTGCGGCGGCGCGCCCTGTTCAAGCGCCTGAAGAAGAAAGCCAAAACGGCGTTGCGCTTCTTCAGCGCTCAAGCCGAGCGCGTCAAACATGGCGCGCTGGGCGAGCGCGGAATGGCTGCGAATGGAACCGCCCCCAATCTCGGAGCCGTTGAGCACCATGTCATACGCGCGCGCGCGCGCGTCCTGCGGCCGTGTTTTCACACGCTCCATATGCCCCTCCTGCGGAGACGTAAAGGGGTGATGGCAGGCCACATACCGTTTTTCTTCCTCGTCGTATTCAAAGAGCGGGAAATCGGTCACCCAAAGGAAATTGAACGCGCCTTCAGGAATCAAGCCCTGTTGTTCCGCCAGATGCACCCTCAAGTTGCCGAGCGCGGCATTCACCATGCCGGCCTCGCCCGCCTGGAAAAAGACCAGATCGCCCACTTGCAGATCCAACGCCTTGACGATAGCCGCGCGTTCCGCTTCCGAAAGGAATTTGGCTATGGGCGACTGCCATTCGTCGGCGCGGATTTTTATCCAGGCCAGTCCCTGCGCGCCGTAGATTTTCACAAATTCGGTGTATTCATCAATGTCCTTGCGGCTCAGGGCTTCGCCGCCCGTAACCTTCATGGCCTTGACCAACGCGGCCTTGGCAAAAAGTTTGAACCCGGAGTCGCGCACGGCACGGGTGATGTCCACAAGCTCCATGCCGAAGCGGGTATCCGGCTTGTCCACTCCGTAACGATCCATGGCCTCGTCATAGCGCATACGGGGGATCGGCAACGCAATATCAATGCCGAGCGTCTCTTTCCAAACCCTGGCCACAAGGCCTTCGGCCATATGCATGACCTGCGCCTCGTTCACAAAGCTCATTTCAATGTCGATCTGGGTAAATTCCGGCTGGCGATCGGCACGCAGGTCCTCGTCGCGAAAGCAGCGCACGATTTGATAATAGCGATCCAGGCCGGAAACCATGAGCAACTGTTTGAACAATTGCGGCGACTGCGGCAACGCGTAAAATTCGCCGGGATTCAGACGACTGGGTACCAGGAAATCCCGCGCGCCTTCGGGCGTGGACTTGGTCAGAAATGGCGTTTCAATTTCCAGAAAGCCCTGTTCGTCCAGATAGCGCCGTACCGCTTGGGCCGCCTTGTGCCTGAGCGCCAAATTCTGCGTCATGCGCGGACGGCGCAGATCCAGATAACGCCATTGCAGGCGCAAATTCTCGCCGGCCTCGCTACGGTCCTCAATGGGGAAAGGCGGGGTTTTCGCAGTATTGAGCAGCTTCCAATCATGCACCACGACTTCCACTTCGCCTGTCACCATATTGGGATTGGTCATGCCCTCAGGCCGAGGGCGCACCGTGCCCCGTATGGCCAAGACGTATTCGCTGCGCAGGATATGCGCATGCCCATGCGCTTCGGGCGCGCTTTCCGGGCTGAAGACCACCTGCGTGAGACCGTAACGGTCACGCAGGTCAACAAAAATCAGGCCCCCGTGGTCGCGCCGGTACTGCACCCAACCCATCAGACTCACGGCAGCTCCGTTGTCCGCCATGGTCAGTTGGCTGCAATGGTGGCTGCGCTGCCAGTCTTCAAGGGGTTGAATATGCCGGCCGTGATCCTGCTGGATGTCCTGACTCATGGTGTCCCCTGTTCTCCAAAAAGTTTGGCTGTTATCTGCGCTATGGCATCAGCCTGCGGCAGATTCCGCTGCTCGCCCGTATCCATATCTTTGAGCGCCACCGTGCCTGCTGCGAGCTCGTCCGGGCCAAGCACGCAACACACGTGGGCGCCGGACTTGTCCGCCTGCCGCATCTGGCTTTTAAAGCTGCCTCCCGCATGGGCCATATCGCCGGCGAGTCCCCGGGCGCGCATGGCTTCCGCCAGCAGAAAGGCGGCATTATGCGCTTCTTTGGCAACACAGACAACAAAAAAATCCAGGCGCTTCGTCTCCGGCGCGGGCATCAGCAACGCCAGACGCTCCATGCCGCACGCAAAGCCTATGCCGGGCAGATCCGGCCCGCCCAGGTTTTTGATCAAGCCATCGTAACGCCCGCCTCCGGCAATGGAGGACTGCGCGCCAATACTGCCGGAAATCACCTCAAAGGTCGTGCGCATATAATAATCCAGACCGCGCACCAACCGGTGATTCAACGCGAACGGCACATGCAAGGCCTTAAGCAGGCCAAGCGTGCAGTCGAAATGCTCGCGGCAATCCGGGCAGTGGTGTTCCATGATGCGCGGCGCGGCGTCCGTATGCGCACAGCAAGCGGCGACCTTGCAATCCAGAACGCGCAAGGGGTTTGTTTCCATGCGGCGGCGGCAATCCTCGCAGAATACCGATGCTTCCAG
>JAIRVN010000235.1 GCA_031253875.1 Deltaproteobacteria bacterium
TGGTCATGCCGGATGCGGCAGCGTTTTGGGTGGCGGTAAGTTATGCCCCCTTCGCAGTCCTGGCCCTGGCAGGCGGTTACGGCGCGTTGTGGCTGTTGTTGCGCCGCGTTGCGGATGACTACGGGCGCGATCATTATAATTTGGTCATTCCCTGGTGCGCGGGCTGGGCGCGCAACGCCTGGCTGCTGTTGTGGCTGCTTGCGGCAGGCCGCAAGGGCTGGAGCGTCTTCCAGCTCCATGCGGCGACGGGCGGCAGGCTGGACTGGATGGCATTCGTGCCCGATGCCGTCGGCTTGCTCGTGTTGCTCCTGCCCGGCCTGTGGTGGCTGGGCGTAAGTCATAGCGCTGCGCCTCTGCGCGCCAAGCTGGCCCTGTCCCTCGCCCCGCTGTGGGCGACAGGCTGTCTGCTGCTGCTGGATGCGGGATTGCGCTGAAGTTCACACCCTGTCGCACATCACCCGGCCGAGAAACTCCTCCAGAGCTTCGTCCATTTCCATGGAGTATTCCGCCACGGAGTATTCCGCGGCGCAAGCCTTGCACCGTAAGCATACGCTGCGTCAGGCCCGCACCGCCGCAAGCGGAGCCCCGCAACGGCGGCAGGGCATGCTTGTCTGTATCTCGCGCGGGTTGAAAGCAAAAGAGCTGCGGAACATACGTTTCTCCTGCGGAATTGATTACTTGCATTGCCTGCAGGCAAACTGCGCGAGGTTGAGCATGGACGGGAGATTCCTAAAGAAGCTCGGCCGACTTCGCCTCACGCGCGGCCTGCAGGGCAAAGGCCATGAGCACGGGACCGGCTACAAGCCCCACAGGGCCGAAGGCGATAAGGCCGCAAAGCACGGCGACGAGCACCACCACAAAGGGGGCGTCGATGCCGCCCTGCAGGAAATAGGGGCGCAACACATTGTCCGCCCCGACGACCACGATGATGCACCACAGCGCCAAGCCGACAGCCGACGCCGAAGCGCCGGTAAACCACAGATACAGGCAGGCGGGAATCCAGACCATGGCCGTGCCCACAAGCGGCACGGGCGCTACAAAGGCGGAAAGCAGCCCCCAAAAGGCAGCCTGCGGCACTCCCGTAAAGGCAAAGGCGATGCCGCACAAGGTGCCCTGCAGTACCGCCACGAAGACGACTCCGGCCAGTACCGCGTGCAGGGCGGTGCGGATGCTGATGGCGAAGCGGTCGAGCGGCTCCACCGGACACTGGGTGATGAGGCGCGCGTAATCGTGCAGCGTGGGCGCATGGAGCATGGCTGCCATGGCCAGGGCCATCATGAGGAAAATATTGAAGGCCAGATGCAAAAAGTTGGTGGCGATACGCATGCTGTTCGCCAGGCCGGCGCGTACGAGCGGCACGGCCAGGTCCGCCGCTTGGCGCATCAGTTGGCGCAAGCCGTCCTCCATGCCGGGCAGCATGCGCAAATAGTAGTCAATGGAGTCGAGCAGGCGCTGTGCTTCCGTGCCGTGCAGCCAGCCCGATTCGCGCAGTTGATCCAGCACCTTCATGCCGTTGACGGCCTGCGGCAGCACCATGATCACCACCAGAGCGATGGGCAGCAGAATGGACAGAGTCGCGGCCAGCAGCACCAGCAACATGGCGTAGCGGCTCTGCATGCAGTTCGAGAGCCTGCGGTAATGGGGCAGGCACAGGCAGGCCAGGCATACGGCAAGGAAGACCGTCACCGGGAAGGGGTGCAGCAATATCGCCCAGCACAGGAACACCAGGACGCAAAAAACTCGGTTCCTCATCAGCAGCATGCGCGTTCTCTCAACGCTGGATGCGCAGGGGGATCAAGTGCAGTTTCGGGGAGCGTTCTTCCGTTCTTCCGAGCGTGAAATTCAGCTCCGCGGCATTCCAGTTCGTCAGCGCGCCCAGGGCTCCGGCCAACCCTTTGAGGTTGATGAGTGGATGGCGCGCAAAGACCTGCGGCAATCCGTAGGTCAAATTGCAGGCCAGGCATTTGCCCGGCCGCTGGTGCAGCTCGAAGGCGAAGTGCAGGCTTTTTGGCTCGGCGGATTGGAATACGAGGCGGATGTCGTACGCGCCCTCGGTCGCATCGCCGTACATGGCGTCAAAAAAATCGTCCGAACGTTCGGGCGGGAAAAGTTCGTCCAGCTTTTCGCGCGTAAAGACCCGGGCAGCTTGTTCATGTGTGTTCATACAAGGTATTGTAGCATGAGTGCAAAAAAACGCCAGACCTCCCCAAATGGAAAAATCCGGCGTTTTTTTAATAAGTTGTCAATGAGATTGTTCCAGAAGGCGGCGGGCGATTTCCCGCGCCGCGCGGCGTCCCGCGCCCATGGCCAGGATCACCGTGGCCGCGCCGGTAACGATATCGCCCCCGGCGAAGACGTTGGGAATGGACGTTTCTCCCGTCTCCTCGTTCGCCGTCACATAGCCCCATTTGTTGCGCTCAAGGCCGGGTGTGGCTTCAAGCAGAATGGGATTGGCGTTGGTGCCGAGGGCTACAATGGCCAGATCGGTCTTGAGTTCATAGAGAGCGCCTTCAATGGGTTCGGGCCTGCGGCGACCGGAGGCGTCCGGTTCGCCAAGGCGCATGCGCTGAAGGCTGACGGATTCAAGCCGCATCTCGGCGTTGCCGTTGAATGCGAGCGGCGCGGCCAGCAGTTCGAACTGGATGCCCTCTTCCTCGGCATGTTCGATTTCTTCGTGCCGGGCAGGCAT
>JAIRVN010000239.1 GCA_031253875.1 Deltaproteobacteria bacterium
TTGATCTTGTGCAGGCCGTAATGATCTTCATCCAGAATTTTCGCCGCCAGACGGATGTCGAGCTGGTCCTTGGACAATTTTTTCCAGGGCAGTTCGATTAACCAGTCCAGGTAGGTACGCACCACTGTCGCCTCGGAAGAATCACCGTGCATGGCCCCCAGGCGGCGCAGCTGCTTTTCCGCCTCTTTGCGCACATCCTTGGGCATGCCTGCCTTGGCGATGGCAGCCGCAAGCTCGCTCGTCTCGTCTTCCTGGTCAAAGTCCCGCTCGCCCAGTTCACGACGGATGGCTTTCATCTGTTCGCGCAGGAAATAGTCTTTCTGGGCCTTATCCAGTCCCTCGCGGGCGGAATTCTGGATGCGGGCCTGCATGGCGGCAACTTCCACTTCCTTGGAAAGCTGCTCGTTCACCAATTGCAGGCGCGCGACAGGTTCCTCCTCTTCCAGGATGCGCTGCGCTTCCTCAACCCGCAGACGCAGATTGGCGGCGATGAGATCCGCCAGCCTGCCGGGATCGTCCACACTGTGCAGCACGGTCATAATTTCGCTGGCAGACACGCCGCGCAAGGAAAGAATCTTTTCGCTCTGCTCCCTGGCGTTACGCAGCATGGCTTCCACTTCGACGTTCAAGGGCACGGAGTCGTGTTCTTCCATCGCCTGTATTTCGGCAAGCATAAAGGGTTCCGTCTGGACGAAGGAGGCGATCCGTCCCCGGCTTATCCCTTGCACCAGCAGCTTGAGCCGTCCGTCCGGCATTTTCAGCATGCGCATGACGGCAACGATGGAACCAGTCATGTGCAGATCGTCCGGAGCCGGAGCTTCCACCTGCTCCTCTTTCTGCGCGCAGACAAAAAGATAGCGGCTGCTTCGCACCGCGTTTTCCACCGCCAGCACGGATTTTTCCCGCCCCACGAAGAGCGGCAGGATCATGTAGTTGAACACAACCACATCGCGCACCGCCAGCACCGGCAAGATGGAAGGAATTTCCGGAACGCCGGACTTGGCGTCGGCGTTCCCCACCGCTTCTCCCGGCGCTGGCCCTTCGAAAGAAGCAGCATCGCGCATTCCGGATTCCGGGGCAGCAGCTTCTTCGGGCGCGATGAACATATGCCCGTCGTCATGATCCGTCATACAAACTCCTTCCGGCAGATATGCGAGGCGATTCGTCAATACCCACAAATAAGCCACAATCCCCGTTTGGCAAGAGGTAAAACGGATTCCCTCACAGTATCCAGGCTCCGGAATGATCGTCCCTGCCGGGCCGCGCGGGCCATTGCACTGTGACAAGCGCCCCGGAGGGGGCGTCTGCCGCTCGTGTCAGCAGCAACAATCCCCGCGCGCTGCAGGCATAGCGCGCGGGTTTCTGTATTCCAGGCAGCTTAAAAGGCGCGGAAATCACCCGCGCCTCCAGATGTTCCGTTCCGCCGCCGGCTTCGTCGTGCCGCTTGCCGGCCTGTCTTTGCAAAAACATGAAGGAAAAATGCAACTCTTTCTTGGGCAGGCGCGCTTCCCGCGCAAGTTGCGCCAGCCAGCCGGGCGTCCCCTGGACGTCCAGGCTGAAATGGCACCAACTCCGCGCGCCCTGGAGCGGACAGGACTGTGCATGCGGGCAGGGTTGCACAGGCGCAAGACCCAGGGCAAGCGCCTCCTCCCGCAGGCTCTGCACAAGCTTGCCCCCCAGGCGCGTGCCTGGCTCCACGCACAAAAGCGCACCCTGCGGATGCAAAAGCCTCGCCGCCTGCGCCGCGAACAGCTCTAAACGAGCCCCCAGCGGAGCGCGTTCTGTCTTCCGCTCATTCAATACATTGGCGGCGCTGATCAGCCAGGGCCGCCCGTGAACCTCTCGCGCCAACGCGTTCATGCCCGCGCGCACGGGCACGATCCGCCACCGTGTTTTTTCTCCGGCCATATGCGCAAAGATCGTGCGCCCCAATTCCAGAGCTCTGGGCGACGAGTCCAGGCATGCCACATCCAGCGGCAATTCCCGCCACTGCGGCTTTGCCAGCCATAAAGCCAGCGGCAGGGTCAGCGGACCGGAACCGATATCCAGCAACATGGCCCGTTCCGCCGCGTCCGCAGGAGGCTGTGGCAGTTCCAGCGCAGCCAGAAGCCGAATCAGGCGCATCAGATTCCAGGGCAAAAAATACCGCAGATAAGCCGAAGCCAGACGCGGACTGCTCCAGTACGGCCGTTCGTTTCCGCCGCGTTCGCGGGTCAGCCGCGCCGAAAGGTCCTGCACCGCGACAGGCAGATCACGTCGATGCGCCGCCTTGAGCGGCAGCGCCGCGTCCAGCGCGGCGGGCAGATGCTCCAGGGCGTGTTGCGCCTCCGCGCTCAGGTGTGGAAAAAATTCCCGGTTCACTGTGTTCATGCTGTTTTCGTAACAAACTTACCACGCGAAGCGCATGTGCCGCACATATCCGGCATGAAAATCCTGTTCCGCCGCCAAATCCAGCACAGCGCAGCTTTGCGTCCAGCGCAGGATTATTTCCCGCCATGCAGGTTCCCGCAGAAAAAGTTCGGCCCCGGCCAGGGAACTGTTGCCGATCGGAGTAAGGCGCGCCCCCAGACCGGCAGGAAAAAAACCCAGCGTCTCCAGATCGTCCGTGTTGACATGTTGGCCAAGCGCTCCCGCGACAAAAACCCGTTGCAGGCGCGCGCTGCTGATGCCGGCGCGTGCGAGCAAGCGCTCAAGAGTCAGTGAAAAGGCGGCTTTGACGGCCAAAATGGCTTCCACATCATGCGCGTCAATATCTATTTCCTCCGTCAGGGCAAAACGGAGGCCATCGGCCATATCCCGCACGTGTCCTGCCAGACGACCGGCCAAAGGCGTACGGACTTCATGCCGGAATGCGCCGTCAACGCCGAGCAGTCCGTGTTGCAACAGAATGCGGATAAGCGACAGGTAGCCCGTTGCGCAGACGCTGCGGGGCTCGCCGTTCCCGATCACGGATGCCCGCAACCCGGCCGGGCCGAGGCTGAACGCGTGCGCGGCGCCGTTTTCCGCCACACTGCCGTGGCGCAAGCCGATACCTTCCAGTGCGGGGCCGAGGGGCACGCTCGCCACCAGGATTTTGTCCGGCTCCAGCGCAAGCACGAATTCGCCGTTAGTGCCCAGGTCCGCCAAAAGAAACGGATACTCCGGGCGCATGCATGCAAGCACAAAGGCCATGCCCGCGCTGATGTCACCCCCGACAAAGGGCGCGAGCTGCGGCGGAATCCAAAGCGGCGGCAACCCGGCGACGCGCTCGCCGCGACCCCCGGAATAGCCGAGACGATACGGCGCACGGGATAGTCCCGCCAAGTCCTGTTCGAGGAAAATGGCGGTCATGGCTGGATTGGCGGCCAGGCAGCATTCCGTGGCCGTTCCGGGCAAGGTGCGGATGATCTCGTCCAGCGCGTCGCGCGCAAGACCGGCCAGCCTGGCCCTGCCCTGGGGCGTATCCGCTGCGGCAAGACGGGACATGACTTCGCTGCCCGCGCCCATCTGCGGGTTGAGTTCCTGGCCCTCGGCCACCAACACGCCGGAACGCGCCACCGCACGCCATTGCAAAGAAGTGGTGCCAAAATCCACCGCCAGCAGCAAGGTTTCGCCCGTATCCGGGCGCAGCAGCACACGTGAAGGGGCGGCTGCGGGAAAAATCTGCACTTCTGTTCCCGGCGCAACGGGATGGCGACAAGCCAGACGGATGTTTCCGGCAAGTTCTTCAGGGGAGAGCGTCGCTGCTTCCGCATCCGTGGGCTGCGGCGGTGGCGAAAGAAAGCGCACGCGGCAGCGGCAGCAGCGCCCCAGCCCAGAACAGAGGGCTGGCGGACGAAGACCCGGAGAGAGCCAGATCGCCCGGGCCAGGGTGTCGCCTTCCGCGCATGGCAGGTCAAGAATGCGTCCTGCGGACGTATGTACGCGTATGCTCATGGCCACCACCCACTTCTTTCAACGTGCAGCGCGCCATGCGCCGCGTGTCTCTTTCCGGGCTAGTGCCTGGAACGCCATGCCTTGTCAAGCCGAGCTCATCAATTCAATTGCATCAATTGCCTTGATCCGTATCGCCATATGGCCCCGATTTTGCATTAACAAACTGGGGCGCTACCGCCGCGCATCCCCTCTTGACCGGACAGGAGCAAGGCGGCTATGCTTTCGGGGAAAAAATGCGGCAGCCGTTGCCAAAAACACGGCAGCGCGCCGTGACGGGGAAGGGAGACAATGAACAAAATTCTGGCGCAGGATGAGGTGGATGCCCTCCTCAGAGGGCTTTCCGGCGGTTCCATAGAGACGGAAACGGACATTCCCGAGGACGACGCGGGGATCGTGCCCTTCGATCTGGCGAATCAGGATCGCATTATCCGCGGCCGCATGCCCGTTCTGGAAATCGTCAATGACCGCTTCGCCAGACTGTGCACCAATGCCTTGTCCAACGCCGTGCGCAAACGCGTGGAACTTAACCCCATATCCATTGACATGACGAAGTTCGGGGATTTTATCCGTTCCCTGCCCGTGCCCACCAGCATCAATATTTTCAAGATGGATCCCCTGCGCGGCAACGCCATTATCGTGGTGGACGCGCGTCTTGTGTTCTCCCTGGTGGAAAATATTTTCGGCGGCGCCGGTAGCCAACCCAAAATCGAAGGGCGCGAATTCACGCGCATCGAGCAGGCCGTTGTGGATCGGGTGATCAAGATCGCCCTGGACAATATGGAAGAGTCCTGGCGGCCCGTACATGATGTAAAACTGGAACTGGTGCGTTCGGAGATCAACCCGCAGTTCGCGGCCATTGTGCCGCCCAGTGACGTGGTGGTGGTCATCACCTTTGAGGTGGAACTCGACACCTCCATCGGCACCATGAT
>JAIRVN010000025.1 GCA_031253875.1 Deltaproteobacteria bacterium
GTCATGCTGGCGGTCATCATCATTGTCATGGCGGTTCCCGAGGGCCTGCCGCTCATGATCGCCATTGTCTCGGCTCTGAACATGGGCAAAATGCTCAAGGACAACGTGCTGGTGCGCAAGGTTGCCGGCATTGAGACCGCCGGCAGCCTGAATATCCTGTTCAGCGACAAGACGGGCACCATCACGAAAGGCGCCCTGGAAGCGATCACGTTTGTGGACGGCGCCGGGAAGGAACATGCTTCGTGCGCCTCATTGGGCGAAGGATTGGCGCGGCTGCTCTCTGTAAGCATACATTACAACACCGGCGCCGTGATCTCCGGATCAGGCGAACAGAGTAAAGCCATCGGCGGCAATGCCACGGAAAGGGCGGTATTGCGCTTTATGCCCGACATGCATGCCGGAGAGCGGATTACCAAGGTGGACAGCATTCCGTTCAACAGCGGGAACAAGTATTCCTGCACGCAGCTTGCGGGGGAGCATGCGGGCGTGTTGATCAAGGGCGCGCCGGAAACTCTTCTGCCCCGTTGCCGCTCTTATTATGATGCCCAGGGGCAAGCCATGCCCCTGGCCGACAGCCGGGCCATAAGCGACAAACTCGACGCTCTGGCGGCCAGAGCCATCCGCGTGCTGGCCTTTGCCGTCAGCAGGGGAAGCATTGCGGGGGGGATGCTGCCCGAAGGCGAATGGATTCTGGTGGGCGTCATGGGCATCCGGGATGAAATCAGGCCGGAAGCCGTCACGGCTATCAAGGAAGTACAAGGGGCCGGAGTGCAGGTCGTCATGATCACCGGGGACAGAAAAGACACTGCCGTGGCCATTGCCCGGGAGGCAGGACTTGTCGCCGACGAAAAGCATTTGGTGCTCACCTCGGGAGAATTGGCCGAACTTTCCGACGCGGATCTGAAGGAGCGGCTTCCCGATATACGCGTTATTGCGCGCGCCCTGCCCAGCGACAAAAGCAGGCTGGTCCGGGTGGCGCAGGATGCGAACCTGGTTGCGGGCATGACCGGGGACGGCGTGAACGATGCCCCGGCCCTGAAAGCGGCGGACGTGGGCTTCGCCATGGGCAGCGGTACGGAGGTGAGTAAGGAGGCCAGTGAAATCATCATCATGGATGACAATTTCAGCTCCATTGACAAGGCGATTCTCTACGGCAGGACCATCTTCAGCAACATCAGAAAATTCATTGTTTTCCAACTCACCATCAATGTCTCCGCCGTGTTGATTTGCTTTGTATGCCCCTTGCTGGGCATGGAAACCCCGCTCTCCATCATTCAGATACTCTGGATCAACCTGGTGATGGATACCCTGGCCGCCCTCGCCTTCGGCGGCGAACCCGCCTTGCGGCGTTTCATGCGGGAAACGCCGAAAAAGCGCGACGAGGATATTGTCAGCAGATCCATGTGGCTCTCCATCGGCGTCGGCAGCCTCTACACCTTCGGGGCAAGCCTGTTGTTTCTCCAGTCGCAGGCTGTCCGCGGCTTCTTTCGCGAAGACAAATACCTGCTGACAGGCTACTTCACCTTCTTCGTTTTTACAGCGGTTTTCAATGCCCTGAACGCCCGCACGGAACATACGAAGCTTTTTGATAATATCATGAGTAACAAGGGCTTTCTCTATGTCATGGGCGTAATAGCAGGCGTCCAGATCGCCCTGACCCAGTTTGGCGGGGCCGTCCTGCACTGCTACGGCCTTTCCGCCGGAGAATGGGGCATGGTGCTGGCGCTGGCCGTTATGATCATTCCTGTGGGTCTGTGCAGGAAACTCCTGATCAGGCAGTAGCCTCAAAGCGCACGGGATTGCGACCTGTCTCATTCCCTACCGCCTGAATTTCCGACATACGGGGCGTCTGACTGTCTGAATACCAAGACAGTTTTTGCATTGCCTTGCGGAGTCTTCCGCGTCTCTTGAGCTAATTCCACAATAGTATCAAGACCTGCCACATACCCCTACTACAGGCATACAAATTGCTTTTCTTGTGCTTGTGAAACAAGCCCCAGCGTGCGGACGGTCTGTACAGCGGCTATACGGCGTGGATCGTACAGGATGTTTCAGTATGGGAAACTTCATGAAGCAAAAGCCTCTATTCCTTGCGGCCGTGGTGACTGCATCTCTGCTACGTCCCTGCCTGGCTCTGGCAGCCGCCGGGCACCCGACAATTCCCGGAGCGGAACTGTCGGGGATCTGGGCCGTTCCCTTTGTCTGCATGCTTTTGTCCATCGCCGTCATGCCACTGGCGCTTCCCGACATCTGGCACCACCATTTTGGAAAAATTTCCCTTTTCTGGGGCCTGGCTTTTTTTATTCCCTGTTTGTTCACATACGGGTCTTCCGTGGCTTTGTACGAGCTGTTGCACACCATGTTTCTGGAATATATTCCTTTCCTCATCCTGCTTCTTGCTCTTTTTACTGTGGCCGGAGGCGTCCGCTTTACGGGCGCCCTGGTCGGCACTCCGGCCGTGAACGCCGGCATCCTGCTGGCAGGCACCCTGTTCGCAAGCTGGATGGGCACCACCGGCGCAGCCATGTTGTTTATCCGGCCTTTGCTGCGCGCCAACAGACACCGTAAATACAAAGTACATTCCGTGATCTTCTTTATTTTTTTGGTCGCCAATATCGGCGGCTCGTTGACCCCGCTCGGCGATCCGCCGCTCTTCCTCGGTTTTTTGAAAGGCGTCAGCTTTTTCTGGACAACATCTCATCTTTTTTTGATGACAGCTTTGCTCTCCCTGGCCTTACTCAGTGTGTACTTTATTTTGGATACGGTATTCTTCGCCAAAGAAGGGCGCCCCACGCCGCCCGTGACGAAGAATGATGAAAAATTCGGGTTTGAAGGCAAGATAAATCTGTTGTTGCTTGCAGGCGTGGTGTCTGCCGTGCTCATGTCCGGCACTTGGCAGCCGGCTGCCAGGCCGATTACGATTTACGGGATCGAGTTGGAGTGGCAGAATATGGCTCGTGATGCCATTTTATTGCTTATCGCCGGGCTTTCGCTCAAATTGACCTCCCGGGAGTGCCGGGACAAGAATGATTTTTCCTGGAGCCCCATTCAGGAAGTAGCAAAGCTTTTTCTTGGCATCTTTCTCACCATCATTCCGGTTATTGCCATTCTCAGGGCCGGAACCAGCGGCGCGCTGGCGACGCTCGTCAATCTGGTTTCCAAGGACGGTCAGCCGGTGAACGTCATGTATTTCTGGCTTTCAGGCGGTTTGTCGAGCTTTTTGGACAATGCGCCGACCTACCTTGTCTTTTTCAATACTGCGGGCGGAGACGCCTTGCAGCTTATGGGGCCCATGGCACAGACGCTGGTGGCCATATCCGCCGGTTCGGTGTTCATGGGCGCCAATACCTACATAGGCAACGCTCCCAATTTCATGGTGCGATCCATCGCCGAGGAGCAGGGCGTCGCCATGCCCAGCTTCTTCGGGTACATGCTCTGGTCGGGCGGGATTCTCATCCCGTCGTTCATCATTCTGTCGTGGCTGGTGTTTTAGGATATGCTCATCAGAGCATCAAGCGTTCAAAGTGCCCAGACAGTGACCAACACTCAACCTGCTGTTGCATACGGGAGAGTATCCATGATCCATGTTTTCAACAATATTCCGAAAATTGTCTATGGTTTCGGCGCTATCTCCAGCGCCGGCGCGGAAATTACGCGTCTTGGCTGTCAACGCGCCTTCATCGTCACTGATCCCGGCATCGCCGCCCTCGGCTTGCTCAAGCCTTTGGAGGCATCCTTGTCTGCAGCCTCCATCACTTTTGATATTTTCGACAAAGCCGAGCTTGAGCCTTCCGCAGCCTCCATCCAACAATGCGCGGACGCAGCCAAAGCCTTCAAAGCGGACTGTGTTATCGGCATCGGCGGCGGCAGTCCGCTGGACACCGCCAAAGCGGCCTTGATACTCCTTTCCAATGAAGGCGGCATCGAAAAATATTTCGGCATGAACATGGTTCCCAATCCCTGCCTGCCCGCGATGTTTATCCCCACGGCAGCGGGCACGGGCAGCGAGGTCACGTCCATTTCCGTGCTCACGAATCCGCAAACGGGCGCGAAACAGGGTGTGGTCAGCGAGTACCTGTATGCACGCGTCGTGTTGCTGGATCCGGAACTGACCTTCGGTTTGCCGCCCCATATCACAGCCATGACCGGCATGGACGCCTTTGTGCATGCCATGGAATCCTTTGTGGGTCTTGCGGCCACGCCCCTCACCGATGCCGTGAATCTCCAGGCCATGCGGCTCGTGTCCGCCAACCTGCGCAAAGCCTACGCCAACGGCGGCGATACGAACGCCCGCGCGGGCATGCTGTACGCTGCGACCCTGGCGGGGATGGGCTTTTCCCAAACCCAAAACGGCATCATCCATGCCGTGGGCACCTCGCTGCCCTCATCCTGTGGACTGCCGCACGGCCTGGTCATGGCGGCCCTGGCGCCCATGGGCATGTCGTACAACTGTATCGCCGCACCTGAAAAATACGCCCAAGTGGCGGAAATTCTGGGCGCGACGCCCTGTGGAACAGCCTTGGACACCGCACGCAAGGGCATTGATGCCATGCGCGACCTGCTGGCGGATGTGGGTATCGCCCACGGCCTTAAAGCGCACGGGGTTGCGCGCGAACACCTGGAAGGCACGGCGCAGCGCGCCGCCGGAGCCAAGCGGCTTATAGACAATAATCCGCGCAAGGCGAACGCTCAACAGATCCTGTCGTTGCTGGAAGATCATTATTAGACCCTGTCTCAAGATCGGAATTGCTGAAGACGCGGATCCGGACGCCGCCGTGCGCTATCCGGAAAGAGGAAGCGGAAACGGGGATCCCAAAATGGGACAATAAAACCCAGGAGGCATGTATGGAAAATAATTCATTGATTGACGATCTTGTCAGCAAGGCGCGGGCAGCGCAGGAAAAAGTCGCGAATTATACCCAGGCGCAAATCGACGATGTATGCAAAGCAGTGGCCTGGCAGGTCTACAAGGATGAAAACATCCGGCAGCTTGCCCGCCTCGCTGTCGATGAAACAGGCATGGGCAATTATGAAGACAAGCTTACAAAGCACAAGAACAAAGTTTTGGGCATTATCGTGGACGCGCTTGCGGCCAAGACGGTTGGGCTTATTGAGAGGGATGAAGCCAGGGGCATAAGCAAATACGCCAAGCCCGTGGGCGTGGTCGGCGCGCTGACGCCCACCACCAATCCCACGGCAACGCCAAGCAGCAATGGCGTGGCAATTCTCAAGGGGAGGAACGCGGTCATCTTTGCGCCGCATCCCCGCTCGAAAAAAGCCACCGCTTTGGCAGTCAGCATGATGCGCAACGGCCTTAAAATAGTCGGCGCTCCAGAGGATCTGGTACAGGTAATTGCGGAGCCTTCCATAGACTCCACCAACGAACTCATGAAAAAGGTCGATCTCATTCTCGCCACAGGCGGCGCGCCTATGGTCAAAGCCGCGTATTCAAGCGGCAAGCCTGCATTCGGCGTAGGTCCCGGCAATTCCTGCCAGATAATCGCCGAAGACGCCGACGTCAGCGACGCCGCGGAAAAAATCAAAATAGGCAAGACCTTTGACTATGCCACTTCCTGCTCTTCTGAAAATTCGATCGTCATCCACAAAAGCATCTACGAAAAAATGATCCATGCATTACAAGAACGTGGCGGCCACCTCTGCAGCGCGGAGGAAAGGGCGAGGCTCAAAGACCTGATGTGGAAGCCGAATAAACACGGCGCAATGATCATCAATATAGACATTGTTGCGAAGTCAGCCGTCGCAATCGCGGCGGGGGCGAACATCAATGTGCCGGAAAACACGAAAATGCTGCTTGTTGAAGGCGACATGCCGCTTGAAGACGATCTGTTCGCCGAGGAAAAAATTTCGCCGGTGCTTACAATTTACAAGTACGACACCTTTGGGGAAGGCGTCGAGATTCTCACAAGGCTGACCGATAACTGCGGCAAAGGCCACTCTTGCGGCATACACACGTTCAACAGGGAATATATCGAGTACCTCGGACAACACATGAGAACAAGCCGTATCGTGGTCCGCCAGCCGCAGGCAGCCGCGAACGGCGGCACTTTTTACAACGGTATGCCTTCGACGGTCACCCTGGGCTGTGGCACCTGGGGAAACAACATCACCACCGAAAACATCAGCATCAAGCATTTCATCAATGTCACCTGGCTTTCCGAGCCGATTCCCCTTAACCGTCCCACTGACGATGCTGTTTGGGGCGAGTACTTCGCAAAATACGGGAAGTAACACTATGAAACTTTTTGAATTCCAGGCAAAGGAAGCCTTTGCGGAAAACGCTATCCCCGTTCCCAAGGGCATGGTCGCCACCAGTATGGAAGAGGTGAAGACGGCACTACACAGCATCGGCCTGCCCTGTGTGATCAAAGCTCAGGTTTTGAGCGGCGGGCGCGGCAAGGCCGGGCTCATCCAGTTCGCCGAAAGCGTTGAGGAAGCGCAGCAGAAAGCGAAAGAACTGTTCGATTCCAAACACAACGTACGCAAGCTGCTGATAGAGGAAGCCGTGGACATCGCGCGCGAACTCTACCTGGCCGTCACCATAGACCCGGTGAGCGCCACGGCCCTGTTCATCGCCTGCGCCGAAGGCGGCGTGGAAATTGAAAAACTGGCCGCCGAGCAGCCGGACAAGATCGTTTCCGTCAAGGTGGATCTGGACTGGAGTTTTATGCCGCACCACATGCGCGAGATCACCTTCGGCCTTGGGCTTGAAGGCGAAGAAGCCAAACAGGTGGGCGCCATCGCCAAAAACCTGTTCTCCGTATTTCGCAAACACGGCGCGGAACTCGCGGAAATAAATCCGCTTTTCATTACCAAACAGGGCAGCCTCATTGCGGGTGACGGCAAGCTCATCATCGACGACTGCGTAAGTGACGGAAAATATCCCCTCAGTCGGGAATACTTCGACACCGATACGGAATACGAAGCCGCGCTTGCAGGCATTCCCTATCTCCAGTTCGACGGCGATATCGCACTGATGTGCGCCGGGGCCGGCCTGACGACCACGGTCTTCGACCTGGTGCATTACGCTGGCGGCAAGGTCGCCAGTTATCTTGAATTCGGCGGCCCCAACTATACCAGGGCCAAAGACGCCATGCAGCTTTGCCTGAAAAATCCCAGCAAGGTCATCCTTGTCGTCACCTTCGGCACCATCGCGCGCGCCGATGTTATGGCCACAGGACTGGTCGAAGCCATTGCGGAGCTCAAACCCGCCGTGCCCATTGTGACTTGCATACGCGGCACCAACGAGGAAGAGGCTTTCGCCACCTTGCGTTCAATCGGTCTTGAGCCTTTGTACGAAACCGAAGACGCGGTGCAGCGCGCTGTTGACATCGCTGCCGGGAGGCACGCCTTATGAGTATTTTCATAGATGCGGCAACCACCGTGGAAGTTCAAGGGGCAACGGGCAAAGAGGGCAGCTATTGGCTCAAGCACATGGCCGAAATGGGCACCAGGGTCGTTTTCGGCGTGACGCCCGGCAAGGAAGGTCAATTCGTGGAAAACGTGCCCGTGTTCTCTTCCGTGCAGCGCGGCATGAAGCAGCATCCGGCGGAACTGGCCATGCTGTTCGTCCCGCCGCGCTTTACCAAGGACGCCGTGTTTGAAGCTCTGGACGCCGGCATCAAGAAGATCGTCACCATCGCCGAAGGCGTTCCCGCGCACGAGCTTCTCCAAATCCGGCGGGCCGCCCTTTCCTGCGGGGCCTTTGTCATCGGCGGCAACACCTCCGGGATCATCTCACCCGGCAAAGGCATGGCGGGTTGCATTCCTTACTGGATTCAGCGCGTATACCGCAAGGGCGATATCGGCGTGATGACCCGCAGCGGCTCGCTGACCAACGAAGTGACCGCGGAAATCGTCAAGGGCGGCTTCGGGGTGTCCACCCTGATCGGGGTCGGCGGCGACATGATACCCGGAACGCGCTTTGTCGAGCTTTTGCCCATGTATGAAAAGGATCCGGAGACAAAAGCCGTGGTGATCATCGGCGAACTCGGCGGAACTATGGAGGAGGAAGTGGCCGAAGCCAT
Organism: Deltaproteobacteria bacterium; assembly: GCA_031253875.1. GTDB lineage: Bacteria > Desulfobacterota > Desulfovibrionia > Desulfovibrionales > Desulfovibrionaceae > WRKB01. Next base: position 8,046 of record JAIRVN010000025.1, read on the forward strand.
TGAGGCCAAAGTGTTCACCAAGCCTCTTGTGGCCTTTGTGGGCGGCCGCACAGCCCCGGAAGGCAAACGCATGGGGCATGCCGGCGCGATAGTCACCGGCGGACGCGGTTCCGTAACGGGCAAGGTCAAGGCACTGGAAAAGGCCGGGGCGTTCACGGCGGCCAAACCGAGCCAGGTGGGCCAACTGCTCAAGGAAGCTATGGCAAGGGCCTGACGGGTCTTGCGGCGGCAAACGTTGTCACATGAGGAGAACCCATGCTTGAAACCCTATCGTATTTAAGCTTTCTTGCCGATCCCTACGTGCTGCTCGTCATGACGCTGGGCACCCTGGCCGGCATTTTTCTCGGCGCCATGCCGGGCGTCAGCCCCACCATGGCTGTGGCCCTGCTGGTGCCCATGACCTTTTACATGGACCCGCGCACCGGGCTCATCCTGCTCGGCGCGGTATATTCCAGCGCCGTGGCCGGGGGCGGCATTACGGCCATTCTCATTAACGTGCCAGGCGCTCCGGCCTCCATCGCCACCTTGCTCGACGGCTACCCCATGGCCAAGAAAGGCCGGGCCTGGGAAGCCCTGTGCATTACCTTCTGGTACTCCATGATCGGCGGGATCGTCGGCGTGCTGGCCATGATCTGGTTCGCTCCCATTCTGGCGAACTTCGCCATGAACTTCGGCCCTGCCCAGATTTTCTGGGTGACCGTTTTCGGCATCACCATCATCTCCGGCCTTTCCGGAGGCGCGGTAATCAAGGGGCTTTTCGGCGGACTTTTCGGCATGCTTTTAAGCTGCATCGGCTTCAGCCCCATGCTGGGCGAACCCCGCTACGTCTTCCATGACAGCCTGACCAGCGGCATCGCCATCGTGCCCGTGCTGGTGGGCATGTTCGCCATACCGCAGGTGCTGGATCTGGCGGAAAACCTGCACAATCTCTCGGGCGAAAACCGCCTGAGACTGATGGAGCAGGCCAGGGCGGGAGGCGTACGGCCCAGGGGAACGATGCTGAAAATCATCCTCAACATCCGCCACTGGTGGAAGACGGTGACGTGTAGTCTGGGCATCGGCCTGGTCAAGAGCGTTATCCCGGGCGTCGGCGCCAACGTGGTCGGGCTTATCGCCTATGACTACTCCAAAAGGCTGTCCGATAATCCCCAGGATTGGGGCAAAGGCGAACCCCAGGGCGTTGTGGCCTCGGAAACCGCCAACAACTGCACGGTAGGTCCGGCCCTTATTCCCCTGCTCACCCTGGGCATCCCCGGCAGTCCCACCGCGGCCGCGCTGCTGGGCGGGCTGCTCATCCACGGCCTCTTCCCCGGCCCGGAACTGTTCACCAAACACCGCGAAATAACCCTGACTTTTATGGCAGGCCTGCTGGCGGCGCAAGTTTTCATGTTCTTCGGCGGCATGCTCATTTCCCGCTATTCTCAGCATATCACCAAGGTTCCCGCGCTGATCATGATAGCCGCGGTTTCCGTGTGCGCCGTGGTGGGTTCCTATGGCGTGCAGAACAGCATGGATGACGTGCTCATCATGCTGGGTCTCGGACTCATGACCTACGTGCTTCTCAAGCTGGATTTCCCGGTGGCGCCCATGGTGCTGGGCGTGGTGCTGGGCCCCATTGCCGAAGTAAACTTTCTGCGCGGCAAGCTTGTTGCTGAAGCCGGCGACGGGATGTTCCAGTTCTTTTTTACCGGCGGAATCAATATTACTTTTATTATAATCTGCGTCCTCTCCATTTGTTGGGGGTTCTTCGTGGAGTATCGCGCCTACAAGAGCAAAAAGGCAGCGGCGGAGGTGCAATCATGAGCGACAGGCTGAGAGAGTATCTTTCCATCGGCGTCATGCTCGCCCTGGTCGGTTTTTTCTACATGCAGACCCCGTCGGAGGTGAAGCACGGAGGCTCCATTTTCCCCAATGCGCTCATGGGCGCACTGGCCTTCTTAACCTTGCTGAAAGTGGCCGTCGATCTGCTGTTTCCCAAGTCCAGGGCAGCGAAACAGGACGTGGATCAAGCGACAAAGGACAACCGGAAGCGTTTTTGGTTCATCCTGGCGTCCATCATCGTCTACGTCCTTTTGGTGGAGTATATCGGCTTCTATGTTTCGAGCTTTGTCTTCTTTTTCGGCCTCACCGTGGCTGTGCAGTATGAACCGCGCACCCCGCGCGGCCTTGCCATACGCCTGGCCTCAGTGACGGGGTTTATGCTGTTCCTCTGGATCTTGTTCACAAAGGTATTGTTGGCGCAGTTGCCCAAGGGCATGTTCTTTTGATGAAACCATTGGACTCTTGAGGAGAAAGACATGAAAAAATTTGCTTTGCCTATCAGTTTTGCGCTCCTGCTTGCGGCGGCGGCCGTGGTCTGGGCCAAGGGCCCGGGCGGCTACCCCAATGCCCCCATCACCCTGGTGGTCTGCTATTCCGCAGGCGCGGCCACCGACTTCCAGGCCCGCATCGTCAGCATGCCTGCGGGCAACGACAAGTACTTCGGCGAGCCCATTGTCATTGTGAACAAAGCCGGCGCCGGCGGCATGACCGGCTGGAACTGGATGGTGGACAGAGCCGGCAAGGACGGCCTGACCATGACCGCCTACAACCTGCCCCACCTGGTGGCACAGGCTTTGGTGCAGAAGCCCAAGTTCACCGTGGAATCCTTTGAGCCTCTCGCCAACTGGGGCACCGATCCGGCGGTGCTGGTGGTAGCCACGGACAGCCCCTTCAAAACCGTGGATGACCTGGTGAAATTCGCCAAGGCCAACCCCAAAAAACTGACCATGAACGGCGCGGGCCTCTATGTGGGGCACCACATTGCCACCCTGCAACTGCAAAAAACCGCCAAAATCGAGGTGACCTACGTGCCTGAGCAGGGCGCGGCCGACGCCATAGCCTCCCTGTACTCCAAGACGGTCATGGCCGGCTTCACAAACCTGGCAGACGCCTACCGTGCGCCGGATCGCCTGCGCGTTCTGGCCATTGCCGACCTGAAGCGTCACGAGTACCTGCCCGATGTCGCAACTCTCAAGGAACTCGGCTATGACATCGACAACAGCAGCGTGAACTTCCGGGGCTTCGCCCTCCCGGCCAGCGTGCCCCAGGACATTATCGAATACGCGGCCAAGACGGTGGAAGCCATGTTCAAGGATCCCATGGTAGTCTCGAAAATGAAGGAAAGCGGCAGTCCGCTGAATGTCATGTCCCGGGAGGAAGTGAAGAAGCTCTTTGCCCAGCAGAAGGCCGTGCTGACGGAACTGTTGCTTACTGATAAAAAATAGACCGCTTCCTCCGGTTGCCGCCTGAAAGCTCATGCGGCTTCAGGCGATAAAAGCGTTGCTGTTGAAGCCGACCGACATAGGAATCAACAGCAGCGCAGTTTTTTTTCTTGAAGGCAGCGCATAATTCTGCAATTCTTGAGAACCGGCTTGCAAGACGTATGCCCCGTTCCGCCCGGCGCGGATGCAGGCGAAACGATATCCGGTTTCAGAGAGCGGAAAATATGCCAAAATCTCTTGCGATTTTTTCAAAGCCTGCGAAATTCTTCGAGCGCATTCTCAACAGCCTGACTACCGGCATATTTGTCTGCGGCAATGAAGAAAGCAATTACATCGTCCATTTTATCAACGACGCCTATGCGTGCTATCTGGGCGTCCCGCGCGAGGAAATTCTCGGACGGCCCATCACAGACTTCATTCCCGACACACGCGCCCCCTTTGTCACCAGCACAGGGCTCGCCGAAATGGGCGATTTACGCACGCTCAAGGGAGCAAACGGCGAGAGGTTCATAATTGTAAACCGCCTGCCTTTCAAAGATGACCATCATACGGTCGGCATGCTTTCTCAAACCCTCTTCGGTTCGCGCGAAGAATTTGATGTTGTCATCAAACGTGTTGAATATCTTGACAAAAAAATAGCCTCTGACGCCCGGCGCATCAAGAGCGCCCTGTCCCCCCACTACACGCTCAGCTCCATCCAGGGAGAGAGCAAGGCCATCCGGCAATTCCGGGAACATCTGGTGCGCTGTGCGCAGGCGGATTCACCGGTACTCGTTTGCGGCGCCACCGGCACCGGCAAGGAACTTGCGGCAAATGCGCTGCACTGCGAAAGCTCTCGCCATGACGGACCCTTTGTCAGCATCAACTGTGCGGCGATCCCCAAAGAGCTTTTTGAGTCCGAACTCTTCGGCTATGCGCCGGGCGCTTTTTCCGGCGCGCACAAGGACGGCAAGGTCGGGCAGATCGAACTGGCGGATCGGGGAACCCTGTTTCTGGACGAAATAGGCGACACGCCCCTGCCGGCCCAGGCAAAACTTTTACGCGTGCTGGAAAACCGCACCCTTCACAGACTGGGGTCTTCGCAGCCGCGCACGGTGGATTTCCGCCTTGTCGCGGCCACGAACCGGGATATCAATGCCATGATC
>JAIRVN010000027.1 GCA_031253875.1 Deltaproteobacteria bacterium
ATGATCGTGGCCCTGCTGATGGCCATCCTGGCCCCCATCGCGGCAAGCATCATCCAGATGGCGATTTCCCGTTCCCGAGAATACCTGGCCGACAATACCGGCGCGCAGCTCTGCGGCCGGCCGCTGGCCCTGGCCGGAGCCTTGGCCAAACTGCAAAGCGCGAACCAACGCGTTCCCATGCAGGCCGGCAACGCCGCAACCTCCAGCATGTTCATCGTCACCCCCTTCAGCGCCGGATCGGCCGCCAACCTGTTCAGCACCCACCCGCCCATCGAGGAACGCATTGCCCGGCTCCAAACACTGGCCAGGAATGCACAATCTTTCTAGATTTATACATATATACATACTGGAAAAAAACTTTTTTTTATGTCATACTAAGCCAGTTTGGCGGAAGCCGCGTTGATACGCCCAACCAAGGAGCGTCCATGTACCGCATCGAGAATCTTCTGCTTTGCCTGCTTCTGGCATACGCTCTGCTGCTTGGCGCCTGTGGCGGGTACAGACAACAGGCTTCCGACCCGCTTCCGGCGGCAAACAGAGCCACGGAAAAGTGTCCGGGCATCTATCTGTTCGCGCCTGCGCGCTATAGCATCAGCCTTGTTACCCAGGAGCAGATCATCCTCGATCCCGCGCACCGTTCCCTTGCTGTCTATTGCACGCCTGAACAGGCGCGCAAGGCGCTCGAAGCGGCGCGGACCGGCGGTAAGGTCCCGGCCTCCATGGAACTGCGGGTCTATCTGCTGGAGGGCGAATGGCGAGACATGGTGCGCAAGGACGGCGACAACTATTTCCTGCACAAAGCGGCGCTGCTTCTTGAGGTCGTGGACTAGGCGCGGACCTGGAGTCAGTGTTGCAAAAAGCGGCTGCACATGGTTATCGTTGATCTGCAAGATCTTGAACAACGGGCGCGACTGGCCTTGGAAACCATTGGCGGCGTGGTGCTGGAAGCTGAAGCCCTGCTGCTCATCGTCAGCGAACTCCGGCGGATGAAAGCCCTGCTCGGCGAACAGCACAGCAACCTGTCGGGTATGCGGAACGAACTGCTGCAACTTCGCACCGAACTTGTCGGCTCATTGGAGCGCGATCACGCTGGGCAAAATTCCGTAAAGCCGGAACGAAAAGCCAAACTCAAGATAAAGGTGGTCGCAAAGGACGCCGAAGAGCAAGACGGCACGGCCGGCTGAATTCCGGCTCATCCCTGTTGCGCAAGCGCGGCCATCTTTTCCTCACATGCGGCAAAAGGCTGCCTGTCAGCCACGTCCTGGCGCAAAAATTCATTGATGCGCGGCGCCATCACGATGGCCCGGTCAATATCCTGGTTGGAGCCTTGCGCGTAGGCGCCTATGTTGATCATGTCCTCCACCCTGCGGTAGGTGGCAAGATGACGCAACAGCGCCTGCCCGTTCCGGATCGATTCCTGCGAGCAGATATCCGCGCGCAGCCGGCTGATGGAACGCAGCACGTCAATAGCCGGAAAGTGGCCCTGATCAGCCAGATCGCGCGTAAGGACAATATGCCCGTCCAAGATCGAGCGCGAGGCATCCGCAATGGGCTCGTTAAAGTCGTCCCCGTCCACGAGTACGGTATAAATGCCGGTGATGGTTCCCTTGTCCGAGCGTCCCGCCCGTTCCAGCAGCTTGGGCAGTTGTGCGAAGACCGTGGGCGTATAGCCCTTGGTGGTCGGGGGTTCGCCCACAGCAAGCCCGACTTCGCGCGCGGCCATGGCGAAACGCGTTATCGAATCCATCATCAGCAACACATCCAGTCCATGGTCGCGGAAATATTCCGCCGCAGCCGTCGCGGCATAGGCGGCGCGCATGCGCACCAGCGGGGACTGGTCGGAGGTGGCTACAATGACCACCGAGCGGGCCATGCCTTCCGCACCGAGATCCTTTTCGATAAACTCCAGCACCTCGCGGCCGCGTTCGCCGATCAGGCCGATCACGTTCACATCCGCCGCCGTATAGCGGGCCATCATGCCCATCAGCGTGGACTTGCCCACCCCTGAACCGGCCATAATGCCCATGCGCTGCCCCTTTCCCAGCGTCAGCAGCGCATTGATGGAACGCACGCCCACATCCAGCACATCGCTGATGCGGGGCCGCTGCAAAGGACTTGGCGGATCGGCGTAGAGCGGCGACGCGCCCTGCCGCCATGCGGGCACTCGGCCCGTGCGCGTCAGATCCGCCGCCACGGTGGTAGGCGCGGCGAAATTTCCCTGAATTTCCACATTCGGCAGAAGATCAGCCTGCCGGGCGCCCAAGGAAGGGCCGCCATCCAAGGCATTGCCGAAGGCGTCCAGGGTGCGGCCGAGAAGCTGCGGACAGGCTGGAAAGACGGGCGGCAGACTGGAATTGCGGATCAGGCTGCCGGACTTGACGCCCCGCATATCGCCATAGGGCATGAACAACACCTTGCCGTCGCGGAAGCCCACCGCCTCGGCGGCAATGGTTCTGCCGTCTTCCGGCAGGATGTGGCAGACGGCGCCCAAAGGCGCATTCAGGCCGGACCCCTCCGCCACCAGGCCCACAACCTTGCTGACCTTGCCAAAGCTGTGCAGCGCTTCAATCTGCTCCACAACGTCCCGGCAGGCGCGCGGGTCGAGGCCGCTCATCTAGGCCTCCCCGGCCCTGGGAAGAAAGCCGCCTTCGGCCAGCACGGTATCGACCGCGTCCGTTGCATCCGTGGCGTTCAGAAGGGTGGATTCCGCGGCAGACGGGCGCTCCCAAACCCGGCTCAAATCAACCTGCGGCGCAGGGGGCGGCGTGGGTTCTTC
>JAIRVN010000074.1 GCA_031253875.1 Deltaproteobacteria bacterium
GCTTACGGAACGCGGAGCGCGGCTTGTGATGCCGGAACGCGGGAGCGTGGCCTGTGGCGCCGAAGGGCAGGGCAGGCTGGCGGATGTCCGCGAAATCTATCTTGCCGGGATCAACGCCCGGTTTCCGCAGGATATGGCGGGCATGCGCGTCCTGCTCACACTTGGCCCCACACGGGAGCAATGGGATGCGGTGCGCTTTTGGAGCAACCCGTCAAGCGGCGTCATGGGCGCGTCCCTGGCCGTGGCCGCCTGGTTGCGCGGAGCCGAGGTGGATGCCGTGTGTGGTCCCGGCTGTCCGTGGCTGCCATCGGGCATCCGGCGGCACGACATTACCGGCGCCAGACAGATGTTCGACCTTGCGCGGGCGCTGTGGCCGTCCATGCATTGCGGGATGTTTACCGCCGCAGTGGCCGATTTTTCACCGGAACCCTATGGGCGTGAAAAATTTAAAAAAAGTGGTGCGACAGAGGGTTTTTCCATCAAGTTCACGCCAAATCCGGATATTCTATACACTCTGGCTACACAGCGGCGTCCTGGTCAGAAAGTTGTGGGTTTCGCAGCAGAGACAGCCGACGATCTCGGCGCGGCCGTGCGGAGCAAACTGCGGGCCAAGGGCGCGGATCTCGTGGTTGGCAACCGTATCGGCGAGGAGGGCGCGGGTTTCGGCGCCGTGACGAATGCGGTGCATGTGGCGGATGCGACAGGGCGCGAGGAACAGTGGCCTTTGATGCCGAAGCCGGAAATCGCCTGGCGGATATGCTCATGGCTGCTGCAGATGTGAACAGGTTCTGCGCGCCCACGCTTTTGGCCCTGAAACAGGCCGGGTTGGAATACCTGTTGTTTGACGAAGCGCAGGCCCGCGCGATCCGGGGAAACATGCAGGACGCAACGGGGCAGTCTGCGTCCCCGGACGTCCGGGTGCCTGCTGCTCAAGCTCCCGCGCCGCTGCGGAAACCGCAGCAGCCGCCCCGGGAAACGCGGGCAACAAGCGACGTGCAGGCGCCGCGTGTGCCGCGCCCGGAGGCGCACGCCCCCGAGAGAGCGCCCGATGCCGCCTTGTGGCCCGCCGGCTGGCAGGAACGTCTTGCCAAGACCCGCAGTGCGCCGGTGGTCTGGACGTATTGGGAATTGGGCCGGGATTTGTGTGACGCGCCGGATCCGCAGCGTCGGGAGCTTTTGCAGGCACTTTTGAACGATTTGGCCCATCCGCCCGGCACACACAGTTTCTGGCCTATGGCCTTGCCAGGCCGGGACGGGAATGGTGAACTGGAGGCGAACGCCCCTGCCTTCTGGGGAGGGGTGAGGCTGCTTCGCAGCCGGGCCGTGATGGTTATGGGACCGCAGGTTTTGCGTTCCCTTGATCTGCCGGACGGCATGCTCGCGTTACGTCCTTTTCGGCAGGTTCGCCATCAGGGCTGCTTGCTTGTTGTCCTGCCCCCGCCCGACGTGCTCATCCGGGAAAAACAGCGCATGCAGGCGTTGCGGGAGTTTTTACGCCAGACGCTGGCCCCTTTCGTATGAACCGCCCTTCCGGCGGGGGAGGGCGCAAAAAAACGCCGCGTACTCCCTGCTGTGCGCGGCGTTTGATCCGATGATGGAGCAAAAAACTCAGATGTAGTCGCCCCGGTTGAATTTGAACTTTTCGGTCGTTGTCAGCACCTCAAGTTCGTTGATCAGGCCGGCGAGGCCGGCATTCTTTTCTTTAAACGGCGCGGCCTCCTGCTTCAAAACTCCCATCTGCTGTTCCAGTCCCTCCAACAGAGGGTAGATTGCCTTGAGATTGCCGTCCGCCCCGTGGGCCGACAGAGCGTTTACATAGGCATTCAAGGAATCGAGCAGGCCGGCAGCCTGTTGCAGGCTCAGTTGGAGCGTATCCTCCAACGGGTCGTCGGATTTCGCCTGTTCAGACGGTTCCAGAAGCATCTGGTTGATCACCCCGGTCTGTGCCCCCGGCGGTGGAGGCGGGGTGCCCTGCGCGCCGCCTCCTGGCTGCCGAAGCTCCTTGGCAAGCAGCGCCTCGAAGCCTTCTCCCTTGGATGGGGCTTTTGGGGCGGTCTGTTCCTGCTGGAGCAGGGCATTCAGCTCTTCCATACGTATTTTCATAGCGCCTCCAGGGTTGGCGTTTGCAAAAAACAAGCAAGAAAAATGCCAGAGTTACCGTTTTGTAACTTATTGAAATAGCAAGGCTGGAATGTGCGCCCAGCGGCATTTTTTGCCGTTCGCCGTAGAGCGCCCCATAAGTGTATCGGCTTCAAACGGGCTTGTCTATCCGGCAGAAAGCTTCTATGATGGACAAGAAACAACAGGAGGGAAGTATGGAGCTTGGCAAAATACTTTGTGCGGTGGACCTTTCCGAACACAGCAAGCAGGTGGCGCAATACGCCGCCATGCTGGCAAAAGCTACCGGCGCCCATCTGATTGTCATCTATACGGCGCCATCGCTGAGCCAATATGTCGGTTTTCATGTTCCTCCGAACACCATTGAAAATTTTGTGGGCGAGATAGTGAGCGGCGCGGAAAAATCGATGGAAAATTTTGTCGCGGAAAACTTTGCGGGTCTTCCGGTTACAAGCAAAGTGGTCATTGGTTATGCGGCGGAAGAAATCATCAACCATGCCGACGAGGACAATGTGGATATGATTGTCATGGGCACGCACGGGCGTAAGGGCATTGATCGTATTCTTTTCGGTTCCGTGGCGGAAAAGGTGGTCAAAAACGCGAAACAGCCCGTGCTGACAATACGCCCGGCCAGATAGCACATATAGTGCCTTTGGCTGTCCGATTCATGCCCTTGCCGCCGCGTTCTATCCGCCTTGCGTCCCCTGCGCCGGCAGGTGCGGAGGATGCAAGGTTTTTTATTCGCAGCATCAGGATACTACCATGCTTTTGACACGCCCCGACAGCGTCCGTCCCGAAGTGGAAGCGTTTACGCCGTACACGCCCGGCCTTTCCATCGACGAGATTCAGGAACGTTACGGCCTGAACCAGGTCATCAAAATGGCGAGCAACGAAAATCCCTTGGGCGCCTCTCCGTTGGCGCGTGCGGCGATTGAACGGCATGCGGCCAAAGCCTTCCGCTATCCTCAGGGCGGCAACCCCCGTCTTGTGGCGGCGCTTGCCCGCCACCACGGGGTTGATCCAGCGCGCGTGGTCGTGGGCAACGGCTCGGACGAACTCATTGATTTGCTCATTCGCACACGCGCCGTGCCCGGGCGCCATAATGTCGCGGCTTTTTCTCCCTGCTTCAGCATCTACGCCCTGCAATCCCGTTTCTGCGGCGTAGAGCTGCGCCAGACCAGGCTCAAGGAAGATTTTGCCTTTGACTGCAACGCGCTGCTGAAGCTTGTTGACGGCGAGACCGCGCTGGTCTTTGTGACTACGCCCGACAATCCTTCCGGCTATTCTCCTCCCGCAGCGGAACTCAAAAAATTGGCTCTGGCTCTGCCTGCTGCCTGCCTGCTCGTGCTGGACGAAGCTTATATGGACTTTGCGGATGACGAAAACGCCCACAGTCTGCTGCCGGAGCTGAGCGCATTTCCTAATATAGCGATTATACGGACTTTTTCGAAAAGCTTCGGACTCGCGGGCCTGCGCCTGGGCTACGCCTTGCTGCCTCCGCGACTTGCCGACTATCTGTGGCGGGTTCGGTTGCCTTTTTCCGTCAATATCCTCGCGGAGGAAGCCGGGCTTGCCGCCTTGAGCGACAGCGCATTCCGGGAGGAAAGCTTGCGCGTTGTCCGCCAGGGCCGGGAAACGCTCAGCCGGGGGCTGCGCGGGCTTGGCTGCCAGGTATGGCCAAGCCAGGCGAATTTTATCATGTTCAGGCCTCCGGCAGGAAGTCCGGCGGCACGTGACATTTTTGAACGGCTCCTGCGCATGGGCATCATCATCCGGCCTCTAGCCAGCTATGGCCTGCCGGATCTGTTGCGCGTCAGCATGGGAACGGCGGAAGAAAACAGACGCTTTCTGGACGCCTGTACGGAACTTCTGCATGCCGGATAAATGCCGCTGGGGATCGGGAGCGGTACGGGAAACGCCATGCCTTCTTCGCTGATCGTGACTCTGGACGGCCCCGCTGGTGTGGGCAAAAGTACGCTTGCCCGCAAGCTCGCCATCGCGCTGGCCATCCCCTATCTTGACACCGGGGCCATGTTTCGCCGTTTGGCTCTCGAATTGCGCGGCAATGCGGATATCAGCGAGCAGAAACTGCGCGCAGTGTTTGCCGGACTGGATTTTACCCTGCGCGTCGAAAACGGGGAATCCTGCCTGCTGTGCAACGGCATGCCCGTGGGACATGAAATCCGCACGGAGCACGTGGGCCTGTGGGCGGCGCGCATCGCCGGAAATGCCGTTGTCCGCACGATCCTGAAAGAAGCCCAGCGCGCTGTGGGAGCGCGTTCCTCCCTGGTAGCCGAAGGGCGCGACATGGGAACGGAGGTGTTTCCCGAGGCGCGTTGCAAGTTTTTCCTGGATGCCAGTCCAGACGTGCGTGCTGTGCGCCGGCTGAAAGATCTGGAAACGCGCGGAGAGAAGCACCAGCTTGCCGATCTGGCCGCCAGCATCCGTAAACGGGACGCTCTGGATCGCGAACGGGCCATTGCCCCGCTACGTCCGGCTGCCGACGCCGTTATTGTGGACACGTCGGATTTGGATATAGAGGGCGTGTTTGCCGTGCTGATGGCTCATGTCGAACGTTAAGCCGCGGGCTATCCCTCCGGCATGCCGGGAAGCGAATCGCCGCGAAAATACGCCGTTGCGCGGCATACCGCCATCAGCTCATTGTTGCCGTCAAAGATGGACACCTCATAATGGCCGAGCTTGCGGGACCGGTGCAGTTCTTTGGCCTCGGCCGTCAGGGGGCCTATTTTGCCCGCGGACATATAGTTGATTGTGGACACAATGCCCAGGGCCACTTTGCCGGTTGCGTTGCTGGCGCCGCCGAAGGCCACATCAGCCAACCCGAAAATGGCGCCGCCGTGGGCCAGGCCCACCCCGTTTTTCTGCGGCGTTTCAAGCGGCATGACGGCCTTTGCATAGCCGGGCTTTACTTCGAGCATTTCAATGCCCATATGGCGGGCAAAGGTGTCATGCGTGTTGAAATGGCGCCGTACGCGCTCAAAGCTATCCATAGTCATGCTTTTCTCCTTATCCCGTTTCTTCCACAATACGCAGACAGGTGGAAGACCTGTTCAGCGTGTAGAGGTGAATGCCCGGCGCGCCGAAATCCAGCAGAGCTTTGATCTGGCGCACGGCAAAGGCGATGCCCGCCTCCTTCACGGCGGCTGCGCCGCCGCGTTCGTTCGCGGCTTCGAGTTCCAGGTACAGCTTGCCGGGAATGTTCGCGCCGCACAGAGACAGGATGCGCCGTACCGATTCGAGGCTTTGGATGGGCAAAACGCCGGGGATGATCGGGGCGGTTATACCCTGTGCCCGCACGTGGCGGACAAAATCCTCATATTCGCGCACATCGAAGAAAAGCTGTGTGATCACGAAGTCGGCGCCAGCCCGGATTTTTTCGCAGGTATGCTCCCTGTCCGCGCTGAAGGTGGCGGATTCGGGGTGTGCGGCCGGATAGCCTGCCACCGCAATGCCTATCAGGGGGTCTTGCTCGCGGATGAAACGCACCAGGTCGGCGGCATGGCGAAAAGCGGCCTTGTCCCAGTCCACACGCTGCCCCTGGGGCGGATCGCCTCGCAGGGCAAGCACATTTTCCACTCCGACGGCTCGCAGTTCGCGCAGGAATGTGGCGATCTTCGCTTTGTCGGCGCCCACGCAGGTTAGATGGGCCATGGTTTCCAGGCGCATTTCCCTGAGCTTGCCTGCAAGCGCGAGGGTGTTCTGTTGGGTGGAGCCGCCCGCTCCATAGGTCACGGAGGCAAAAAGCGGGCGTATGCGTTGCAGTTGTTCCACAGTCGCAAAAAAAGCCGGCCAGTCCTTTTCTTCCTTCGGCGGAAAAAATTCCAGGGAATAGAAGGGTGCTGTTGCGGCGGCAATTTGTTGCGCGATGTTCATGTTCACTCCTTGAAGCGCTGTTCTCCGGCATAGCTGTTGTTATAAAATATATCAATATAACTTGATATGTCCTCACAACGATACGCTTGCAGTTATCCGGAATTTTAGAATAGCCGGCACCCTGCTTCAAGCCCCTTCATCGTCATCTGCTCAGCGATTCTGTCATGGGGGATGAGCAGATACTTCCAAGGCTTGTCGTCTGTAGTCGCGGCATGTTCCGTGGCGTGGCGACACCAAGTGACAGCGGCTCTGGCCTTGGCCTGGACTTCTTCCGTTTCCATCTGGTCAGCGCGTTTGGGTTCACACAGATACTTGCAATCCGCTGTCTCCACCACAAAATCAGGCTCGTACTGTGCTGTGTGTGACCAACTGATGGCAAAGTCGCCCCTGGAAGGTTTGAACCATTTTTGCACGGTATTGTCATTTTCCAAAATTACGGCAAAACGACGTTCCGTGTCCGATTCAAAGCGTTGAGCCGAGAACAGGCACTTGGCAAAACCATTGAAAAGCATGGTGCGGATGCGCGTTTTTTCTCCGTCCGCCAGAGGCAGGCGGAAGTCACGCAACTTTTCGCCTTCAGCCAAAGCATGACTGCCTGGCTGCAAAGTTTTGAAGCCCTGAATAACGTGAGCTTCATAGCTTGCGGCCACATGGACGAAATGCGCCTGCATTTGGACATGTACCAACCCGACCAGTTCTTTTTGGTGGTATTGCAACACGTTGATGACTTCCTCTTCTGAAGCAAGATAGCTGTGTAGGTGAGTCACAACCTGAGCCGCCAGGGCATACAGCGTTGCCGCATGCCGATCATAGTCAATATCGTCGTAATCAATGAGGCCGCGCACAATATAATCTTCCAGGCGCGGCTCCTCTACCGGCGCGGCGTCCGTACGCAGAGCATAGCGTTGCCTCTGCTCATGCAAATGTTGAATCAAAATCGTCTGAGAGACAGGCTGCAAGTGAACCTTTGAAAGTTCCAACTGAAAATCTTCATAGTAGCAGCGCACTTCTCCGGAAGGTGCCACGACAATGCGCGGCACATCTATAGAAAGCTTCCGAAACAGAGCGGTGGTTTGCTGCACCACGGCCGCCACATCCACATCTTCCGGAAGTACGTTAGCCTGTTGAGGCGGCAGCATGGCCTTTACCTTGCGAACAATCTCTTTTTGAATTTCCGGCTTTTCCAGTTCCTTGCTGCTGGATAGTCGCTCATACTGCCGAAATACTGCATGAGCAGCCTGGGCGATGGCTTTTTCCTCTGGCGTGACAAACACGGCAGTTGTTCTGGTTATGTTGGGAGTAGCGCTTTTCGCCTCCGGAACGGGCAAACCGTCAAGAGGCGTACCTGCCGTATCCACTGCACCGATCCCTCTTTCAAAGGCCGATGAAACAACGACGACCTTTTGTCCTTTATCCGGAATATCCCGGCCTATGACTACTCCCGCTCGGATGATGGAATTCGGATCTTTGGCGTGATCCACAATTTCCTGAAATTTATCATGAGAAACAATGGTCAGACGATCAACAGCGGGAACGCCGGTACGCCGTCCGTAGGGCAGGCGCAAGCCCCGACCGATGCTCTGCTCCACCAGGGTGCGGGAGTTGGCGGCGCGCAACGGCACGATGGTATACAGGTTGGTGACGTCCCAGCCTTCTTTGAGCATATTGACGTGGATGACAATTTCCACCGGATTGTCCTTGTCTTCCACACTAAGAAGCTGGCTGACGATATCGTCGCCTTCGCTGCCTTTGGTACTTTTGGAATGCACAGTGAGTACACGGTTTTTGTAACGGCCCTCAAAAAAGTCGTCCGCCTCTATCTGGCTTTGCAGGGCATTGGCATGGTCGGTATCCTGGGCAACTACCAGCATGAACGGCTTGAGAATGGGCTGACTGCTGGAACGAGCATATATCTCCAATTCCATCTTGGTATTTTCATGTATTCGAATGCCATCCTCCAGCTTGATGCGCTCAAGGGCGTCAGAACTGTAATTGGCCGGAATGAAATTTTCTCGCGTCGCCACGGCAGGCTCTTTGACGAAACCGTCATCCAAAGCGGCGGACAAGGGATAGTTGTAAATGACGTTCCCAAACGCTTCTGTTTTGCTTCCCCGTTCCATTTGTGGAGTAGCGGTAAGCTCCAAACCCAGTACGGGTTTCAGTTCATTGATAGCGGCCATCCCGGCATCGGCCCGGTATCGGTGCGATTCATCCATAAGCACCACGAGATCGGGAAGCCCAGCCAGATAGTCGAAGTAGCTCTCTCCTATGTATTCGCTGAGGCGGCGAATGCGTGGCACTGTACGCCGGGCGTCGTTCTTGGCGAGCCTGCTGTCTTTGTTGTCTTTGGCCGTGATCTTGGCGATGTTGAAAATGTTGATATGCACGTCACGGACATATAACTGATCTACCATGCTGTCGCGCACGCCCCGGCCGGATTCGTAGTCGTCTCCAGTAACGATGAGGGGTGGATTTTGGGCGAATTCCGCCAAGCCTTTGAACACGTATTTGGGAGAGTTTGGCGCAAAGTCCGCCATGAGTTTGTTGTAAATGGTCAGGTTGGGCGCGATGACAAAAAAGTTACGAATGCCGTGGGCTTGATGTAGGTAGGCGATGAATGCGCCCATGAGCCGGGTTTTGCCTACGCCTGTAGCTATGGCGAAACAGAGAGAGGCGAAGTCGCGGTCAAAAGCCGCTACATGGGGAAACTCCGATTGTACCGTCGCAAGCTGTGCCGCCATGTCCGCTTCCTTTGTCAGCGGAATGATCTCGCAGATGCGATCCAAAATTTCCAGACTCTCCTTCTGTGGCTTTCGCAAAGAAAGGCGGTTACAGATGGGGTTGACGTGGTGGATGCTCATGTATTGGCTCTCCATCGTTTTTAACTACCCGAAAATTCCCGCGTATTCCCAAAAAATCCTGCTTTTTCCCATAATTTCT
Organism: Deltaproteobacteria bacterium; assembly: GCA_031253875.1. Lineage (GTDB taxonomy): Bacteria > Desulfobacterota > Desulfovibrionia > Desulfovibrionales > Desulfovibrionaceae > WRKB01. The sequence goes on from JAIRVN010000074.1 coordinate 8,953, forward strand.
TGACAAAGAAGCTAAAAACGCCTATTTATGAATCGGAGGCTTTGTCTGCGCAAGCGGGCATTGCCTTTTTCTTTTTAACACGTCTCGCGTTCGCGTGGATGTAAGTCATCAATTATAGCAAAGCTCCATACCAAAAAGTCGTCTCTTCCATTGATTTGGCGTCTTGTTTGGTAACGCAAAGCAAGTACCTTTTCCGCTAAATTTTCCATATGTGGCCTCGCTGCTTCCGTCATGCTGGGCAGGCGTACTCCCCAAGAAATGATATATGCAGCCAGGTCAGCCAGTTGAATCGCAGTCGTCAGATCGCTATGCACGAACAAAGGCTCTGGTATGATACGAGCAGAGCGGCTACGCCCCTTATCGGTCTTAATGAAATATTCCTCCATCTGGCCGCTGAGAATGTGGCAGCGGGATTTTTCAAGTTCGTCAAAGATGACCGAGCCGATAGCGTCTTTATCTTCCAGAAAGTAGAAATACCGCTCGAAAAGATAGGCATAATCCTTTCGTAAAAAACTGCCGGACTCAGGACGCGAAACGGCATTGGGCACAATGCTGGCAAAGGCGTGGATGCGGTATTGTGCGCACAGGTCAAGAATGCTGGACACAAACGCTATTTTGGCCTGAGCAAGAGCCGTAAGCTCTGCGCGAGTGGGAGCATCGTGTGTTTCCCCTTTATTGAGGCAGCTTTTTGCCAACTCCCGGCGTATGTCGGAGGGCAACGCTTCAAGTTGGCTGGCATGTTTGAACACCTTATTTTTGAGAATTTTCTTTCCTTTCAGTTCGAGGCATCCAGTTGTGATTCTGCGACCGAAGATTTCATACTCCAGCGCATAAATTCGTTGAATCACATTCCAGAGGTCGCGGTCTTCAATAGCAACGCCCGCTAATGCTTCATACGGTGGTGAGCCGTCACAGCCGCTTTCATCCACAAAGAGAAAATAACCCATTACCTGCCTCCCGGCGTATCAAAGAGAGAAATTTGCCCAGAGGCACTCTTTTGGTTTTTGCCTGTTGCCGAAGGTGCTTTCGCTTGAACCGCTCTTACTTCCGCCTTGGGCAGATTTTCCACTGCCAAGCTGTAATCGTCGTGGCCCCACTCGCACTTGTCGAGCACTGCCTTGGGGATTTTTTTCAGAGTGATATTGGGGAAAGCATCCGGGTTGGCGCTGTATGCCCCGCAGCAAATGAGCAGGGAGCGTTCAGGCGTGAGTTCTGCCGCGATGTGGGCCAGCATGTCCTGAGTGAGGAACCGGGTGGTCACATAGATAAAGTCACGTTCCGAGCTTTGCCCGTGTATCCAGAAAATATCCTGGCTTGGGGCGTAGGTGAAGTTTTCCAGCTTGCACAGGGCTTCGGCCAGCATCTCAGGGTTGAATTCCGGATTGATGACCGGGTTGCCCCAAGCGTCG
>JAIRVN010000130.1 GCA_031253875.1 Deltaproteobacteria bacterium
GTGCTGGCGTTGGAGCATCTGCTCGACGCCGCGCCCATGCAGGATATCCCCGAAGAAGCCCGGCACTGCTGCGACAAAATTCTGCCCGCCATGAGCGAGGTGCGTCGCTGGGCTGATTCCCTGGAATGCATTGTTGCTGACGATCTCTGGGCTCTGCCCAGTTATCAGGAGATGCTGTTTATAAAATAGCGCAGGCGTCCTTGAGAGACGCCGCACAGCAAGCAACCGCAAGGCCCGGCTCGCAGATGCAGGCAATGGCGCGCCTTTTCAGGCGCATGACAGTCATGCCGCTTTGCTGTATATGTGTCGAATATGTTCATGCTGTAACGCAACGGGGGCAAGCTTCTTTATTTCCAACCCAATATTCGGTCGCGCAGCGGCCCAAGGAGCAGGCATATGTCTACAATGAAAACAATGGACGGCAATACCGCCACCACCCACATCGCATATGCCTTGAGCGATGTGGCGGCGATCTTCCCCATCACGCCTTCTTCGGTCATGGGCGAACTGGCGGACGATTGGGCGGCGGCAGGACGTAAAAATCTCATGGATCAGACGGTTGCCGTGCACGAAATGCAGTCTGAAGCCGGCGCGGCGGGCGCCGTGCATGGCGCGCTGGCCGCCGGAGCGCTGACCTCCACGTTTACGGCATCGCAGGGCCTTTTGCTGATGATCCCCAACATGTACAAAATTTCCGGCGAACTGCTGCCCGGCGTCTTCCACGTATCCGCCCGCGCTCTGGCCGCGCACGCCCTGTCCATCTTCGGCGATCATGCCGATGTCATGGCCTGTCGCCAGACGGGCTTTGCCTTCCTGGTTTCCGCTTCCGTGCAGGAATGCATGGATCTGGCCCTGGTGGCGCACCTTTCGGCCATTGACGGCAGCCTCCCGTTCTGCCATTTCTTCGACGGTTTTCGCACCTCGCATGAAGAGCAGAAAATCGATGTCACCAGTTACGAAGACATCCGTACGCTGGTGAACTGGGACAAGGTGGAAGAATTCCGCGCCAACGCCATGAACCCTGAACATCCGCACATCCGCGGCACCGCCCAGAATCCCGATATCTACTTCCAGAACCGTGAAGCCGCAAACAGCTTCTATGACGCGCTGCCCGGCATCGTGATCGACAACATGAAGAAGATCGGCAAACTGACAGGCCGGCATTATAAGCCCTTTGATTATGTGGGCCACCCCGAAGCTGAGCGCGTCATCATCTCCATGGGTTCCAGTTGTGAGGTGATCGAGGAAGCCATCGCATACCTGAACGGCCAGGGCCAGCGCGTGGGTCTTGTCAAAGTGCGCTTGTACCGTCCTTTCTGCACCGACTACCTGATGCAGGTTCTTCCGGCCACCGCCGCCTGCATTACCGTGCTGGATCGCACTAAGGAACCCGGCGCGATCGGTGAACCGCTGTATACCGATGTTTGCACCGCCTTTATGGAACAGGGCGAAATGCCCACCATCGTCGGCGGACGTTACGGACTCGGCTCCAAGGATTTCACCCCGGCCATGGCCATCGCCGTGTTCGACAATATGCGCGCCGCCAAACCCAGGAACCACTTCACCGTGGGCATTGAAGACGACGTTACCCACACTTCGCTTGAAGTCGGCCCGGAGGTTGACACTGTGCCTGCAGGCACCGTGCAGTGCAAATTCTTCGGCCTCGGCGCGGACGGCACTGTGGGCGCGAACAAGCAGGCCGTCAAGATTATCGGCGACAACACAGAACTCTACGCCCAGGCCTATTTCGCCTATGACTCCAAAAAGTCCGGCGGCTTCACCGTATCGCATCTGCGCTTCGGCAAGCAGCCCATCAAATCCAGCTACCTGGTCAAGCAGGCCGACTACGTGGCCTGCCACAAAGCCGCTTATGTGAACCAATACGATATTCTGGAAGGCATCAAGGACGGCGGCGTGTTCGTGCTGAACTCGCACTGGAGCCTGAAAGACATGGAAAAGGAACTGCCGGCGTCCATGCGCCGCACCATCGCCAAGAAGAAGATCAAGTTCTACAATGTGGATGCTGTGGCCCTGGCCACCAAGGTGGGGCTCGGCGGGCGGATCAACATGATCATGCAGACCGCCTTCTTCAAGCTGGCAAAAGTGATTCCCTTCGAACAGGCCGTGGCCATGCTCAAGGACAGCATCAAGTTCACCTATGGATCCAAGGGCGACAAGATCGTCAACATGAATATCGCCGCAGTGGACAAGGCGCTGGACGCGCTGACGGAAGTGAAGTATCCCGCCGCCTGGGCCAATGCCAAGGACGTTCCGGCTGTGCTCCACGACGAGCCGGAATACATCTCGCACGTGGTCAAGCCCATCCTGGCCCAGCAGGGCGACAAGCTGCCTGTCTCCGCCATGGATCCGGCCGGCCATATGCCGCTCGGCACAGCCGCCTTTGAAAAGCGGGGTATAGCGCTTGACGTGCCCGAATGGATGCCTGACAACTGCATCCAGTGCTGCCAGTGTTCCTTCGTCTGCCCGCATGCCGCTATCCGTCCCTATCTGGCGTCCGACGCAGAACTCAAAGACGCGCCAAAAAGCTTTGCGACCAAGGACGCTATCGGCAAGGAATTCAAAGGCTACCGCTTCCGTATGCAGGTCTATGCCCTGGACTGCCAGGGCTGCGGCTCCTGCGCCGACGTCTGCCCCGCCAAGCAGAAGGCCCTCGTGATGAAGCCGCTGGAGACGCTGGCGGCCGCAGAAAACGCCAACCTGGTCTTTGCGGAAGGTCACATCTCCCTCAAGGAAAATCTGACCGCCCGCGATTCCGTCAAGGGATCGCAAATGTGGCAGCCTTTACATGAATTCTCCGGCGCCTGCGGCGGCTGCGGCGAAACCCCCTACGTCAAGGTGCTGACCCAGCTTTTCGGCGAACGCATGATCATTGCCAACGCCACGGGCTGTTCCTCAATCTGGGGCGCCTCCTCTCCCACCACCCCCTATACGGTGAACAAGGAAGGCTGCGGCCCGGCCTGGGGCAACTCCCTCTTTGAAGATGCTGCGGAATTCGGCTTCGGCATTGCCGCGTCCTATAAGCAGCGGCGCGAGTATCTCGCCAAGGCCGCCGGCGAGCTGGCCGCTGAAAAGGACACGCCGGCCGCCCTGAAAAAAGCCCTGCTGGCCTGGATTGACGTCAAAGACGACGCTGAAGGCTCCAAGCAGGCGGGCGAGGGCCTGATGGCCGCCCTATCCAGCGCGCCTGCCGGCCCCAGGCTGGAAGCCATCTGGCACATGACCGATCTTTTCGTCAAACAAAGTATCTGGGTCTTCGGCGGTGACGGCTGGGCCTATGATATCGGCTACGGCGGCCTGGATCACGTGCTCGCTTCCGGCGCGGACATCAACGTGCTGGTGATGGATACCGAGGTGTATTCCAACACCGGCGGCCAGGCTTCCAAGGCCACGCCGCTCGGCTCCATCGCCAAGTTCGCCGCTGCCGGCAAACGCATCGGCAAAAAAGACCTCGGCGCCATGGCCATGACCTATGGCTATGTCTACGTGGCTTCCGTGAGCATGGGCGCGAACAAGCAACAGCTCCTGAAAGCCTTCAGGGAAGCCGAAGCCTACAAGGGCCCCTCGCTCATTATCGCCTACTGCCCCTGCATCAACCAGGGCATCCGCAAGGGCATGGACAAGAGCATGGAAGAGAGCAAACTGGCCGTGGAATCCGGCTACTGGCCCCTGTACCGTTTCAATCCCGAGCTGGCCAAGGAAGGCAAAAATCCCTTCCTGCTGGAAAGCAAGGCTCCCGACGGCACGCTGCAGGAATTTCTGGCCGGTGAAAACCGCTATGCGGCCCTTGCCAAGATAGATCCCGCAGCTTCCAAAAGGCTGCGGGCCGAATTGGAAAAAGCCTGCAATGAACGCTACCGTCAGTACAAGGTTTTGGCGGACCTGCCGGGTCCAGGCGCAGTAACCCCGTAAACGTATGAACCGCAGCGGCCTTCGGGCCGCTGCGGTCCATTTGTGTACCTCAACAAGGGGGACATCCATGCCCAGCAATCTCTATATCACGCCCACAGAAGCCCGCACCGGCAAATCCGCCATTGTGCTCGGCATGATGCAGCTTTTGCTGCGCCAGGTGCGCAAGGTGGCCTTTTTCAGACCTATTATCGGCGAACCCACCTTATATGACCGGGATCATGACATCAACCTGGTTTTACAGCATTTCAAACTTTCCCAGCCCTATCCCGACACCTTCGCGTACACCTTGGATGAAGCCCGCGCGCTCATCAACAGCGGCCAACGCACCCTCTTGCTGGAAAATATTCTAAAAAAATTCCGCGACCTTTCCAATGCTTACGACTTCGTGCTGTGCGAGGGCACGGATTTCATCAACAAGGACGTGGCCTTCGAGTTTGAACTCAATGCGGATATCGCCGCCAACCTTGGCTGCGCGGTCATGCTGGTGGGCAGCGGCGCGGAAAAAAGCGTGGATGAAACAATCACGTCCACCCAGTCCACCATTGATCTGTTGGAAGAAAAGGGCATTGAACTGGTCAGCGTCGTCGTCAACCGGGTTTCGGCCAACGAAGAGGAGCAAAAGACCATCGCCCAAAGCCTGCACTGCCGGCACGCCGTCCAGCCCCTGACATATGTGTTGCCGGACGATCCCGTCCTGGCCAAACCCACCATGGGAGATGTGCGCAAGTGGCTGGATGCCCAAATCCTGTATGGGCACGGACGCATGGATACCCTGGTGGGCGATTACCTGATCGCGGCCATGCAGGTGCACAACTTTTTGGATCATATCACCGGCGACAACCTGATTATTACCCCCGGCGACCGGACGGATATCATCCTTGCCTCGCTGACCACCCGGCTTTCCTCGGCGTACCCGGACATATCCGGCATCCTGCTCACCGGCGGCATCAATCTGACGCCCAACGT
>JAIRVN010000148.1 GCA_031253875.1 Deltaproteobacteria bacterium
CTGCATGCCTGATATCCAGAATGGTTACATTCAACGGCACAATCCGGCGCACGCGGCGGAAGGGCTGTTTGCCGGCATGGCCTAGTGCGCGCCGGATCCGAGTATCCCCGAAGCCGCGAACACCAGCACCAGCACCTGGAGAACAGCCAGAGTGAAGTAGATCATGTCCTTTTTCGCCAACAGGCCGGGCAGTATCCGTATATAACAGATAATGCTCAGGCCGGCCAGGAACACCACGCCCACAAAATTGACAAAGTCTCCCTGGCCCAGCAGCGCCACCCATCCCCAGCCGATGGGCGCCTGCGCTTTGGCCAGATAGGTCGAAACGGGTTCGTTCCAGTATTCCGACATGCGTTCCAGCGGCACATGAGGGATCAGTATGCCGGATACATATACGGCGTAGGTGATCAACATGACCACGAGTCCGATCCAGCAGCCGTAGAACAACCAATCCGCGTACGCCATCTGTTCCTTGGAAGGGACGGGACTCATATCCGAATGCGTATTCATGACAAGACTCCTTATGCGTATTTGGCGACAACTATATTCCAAGACCCTTCAGCAACGCCTTGCCGCCCGCAAAGATCAGCACCCCAATCACCATATAGCGGATAAATTTGGGTTTTGCCTTGGCAAGCAGGCGAACGCCGACAAAGGAACCCGCCATGAGTCCCACAATGGAAGGAATGGCGATGATGGGCAGCACGCACCCCTGATTCAGATAGACCCAGGCCGCGGAAGTGTCGGTAATGGAGAGCAGGAATTTGCTGGTGCCCACGGACACTTTCAGCGGCGCGCCCATGAGCAGGTTCAGCACGGGCACGTTGGCCCAGCCGGCCCCGAGGCCGAACATGCCGGCCATGACCCCGATGATGATGAAGAGCAGCAAGCCCGGCAGGGTACGGTGGGTTTTCCACTCCACCAGTTCCTGGGTGGAGGGTTCCAGATAGCAGCCGCGTATGCCGAGCGCCATGCCGAGCGCATCCTGCTTTTCCACGTGGGGTATGGCCACGTTTTTGGAACAGAGCAGCAAAATCGCGATGAAAATGATGGCGCCGCCCAGACAGAGCTGCACAGTGTTCGCGGGCAGCGCCAGACCGAGGAAGGCCCCCACGATGGCGCAACTGGAGGCTATAAGCGCCACGGGCATGGCAAGCCGCAGGGACGCGAGGTTGCGCTTCAACAGGCCCGGACCGGCGGCCAACGCTCCGGCAAGAGCCACCAGCAGACCAGCCCCGCGCACAAAGTCCAGATGAAAGGGGAAAAAGCCGCTCACCAACGGCACAAAGAGCACTCCGCCGCCCACGCCGGCCATAACGGCAATAATTCCTAAAATAAAACAAAAAAACAACAGGATAATGGGCCATGCCCACCAGGGCAACGAGGACTGCCCCGCAGCGACCGCGACGTTCACCGCTGCCGCGCCGGCAAGGGAATCCGGAGCATGCGCGATGAACATGACAAGCATCATGGCCAGCAGGGTGCCCGGCAGGATAAGGACAAGTGAGGTGCGCTGCGTCATGGAATAACTCGTTCGTATTGTTGAGGTTATACGCATGAGATGTGATGTTCTTCAGCAGGAAGGTGTTTGCGCATTTGTATGGCAAAATGTCCAAAGTTACAAGCTCTCTACAGCTCCCCGGCTCCCTCGGCCTGTTTCCAAAAATTTTGCTTCGGTATCCGCAAAAAATTTGGAAAGGATGCTGTTGGAAACCAGCATGCCGCTGCGAGTGAAACGCAAATATCCATTGCGGATGCGGATGAGTCCCCTTTCGTGCAGGGCATGGATGAGCGCCTTGTGGTCGCGCAAGAAATCCCGGCCTGTCAGGTCGCGGTAGGCTTTGACGCGCAGACCCCGGGACGTGCGCAGGCGCAACATGATGAGTTCCAGCACCCGCGCCTGCAAGGTGAGCGTCTCCGCAGCCTCGTCGGTCGCGCCGTTTTTTACCGCTGCCGCCCACTCGAGCGACACGGCAGAATTGGTCCAGCGCCTGCCGCGCAGCGTGGAAGTGGCGGAAGGACCAAGTCCCAGATACTCCGCACCCTCCCAATACCCCAGATTATGGCGGCATTGGAAGCCCATGCGCGCGAAATTGGAGATTTCATAGTGGATGTAGCCTGCGGATTCCAGCAATGCCGCGCCTTCCACGTACATCAGAGCCTGGTCGCGTTCCGCCGGAAGTTCTACCGTGCCGTGCTGCCAGTCTTCCTCCAGCGGCGTGCCCGGTTCCAAAGTCAGGGCGTATAGGGAGAGATGCTCGGGCCGCAGTTGCAGCACTTCCTTGAGCATCGTCAGCCACTGCCGCACCCCCTGGCCGGGCAGGCCCCACATGAGATCCAGGCTGAGATTCTGCGCGCCTGCCGCACGGGCTGCCATAACCGCATGGATGGCGTCGCGCGCGCTGTGAATGCGGCCAAGCAGCTTCAAATGCGGCGTGTGGAGGCTTTGTATCCCCACGGATATCCGGTTGACCCCGGCGCCGAGCAGATCCGGCAGGTAATTGCGTTCCAGCAGGGATTCGGGATTGCCTTCCAGCGTGATCTCCGCGCCTTTTTCCAGCTTGAAGTAGCGCCGGATGCGGGCAATCAGCGCCGCTATCACGGAAACGGGCAGAATACTGGGCGTGCCGCCGCCGAAAAAGACCGTGGACACCGGCTGTCTGCCCAGCCGGTCGCCCCACAGGGCCAGTTCCAGCAACAGGGTGTCCACATACTGGCGCACCAGGGAAGACGCGGAACTGCGTTTGCCGAGCGCCAGGGAATGGAAAGCGCAATAGCGGCAGCGCGTACGGCAGAACGGCACGTGAATATAGATTTGCATGTGCCTGCATGCTAATCCGCTTGAGCCGATCATGCAACAGCGGATAGTGCCGTCAAGACCCCCGCATCACGCGGACGGCTTGCCGCATAAGTTCCACCAGCGCCGCCTGCGCCTCATCCGGCAGAGGCTTCAGGATATCCGCAATGGTTGAAGCTCTGTCCGCGGTCTTTTCATCCGCTTCCCGAAACAAATCCGTCACGCTGCAACGCAAAGCGGCGGCGATGTCGCGCAGCCTCCCCATTTTGGGAGCGAAACGTCCATTTTCAATGCGCGACACGGTATCCGGAGCTATGCCCAAAATGTCGGCCAATGTCTCCTGCGTCATGCCCACATCCCGTCTGCGGAAGGCAATGGCTTTACCTATGATCTCAGGCAACTCTTTTTCCCGCATTGTCGACTCTCCAGCGAAATCCAAAACATACTCGCTTGAGGAGGAGTTCGCATGTAACGGAGTATAACATCTTTTTATTGACGTTTTACTCCTTATTGTAGTAGTATACCGATGTCGTGAATTGGGATGTGAAGTTCTCTGAAGAGGATCAGCAATGAAACGAGCGCATTGCGCGGCACTACTTCTATTGACGCTTTGCGGCGGCGCGGCGCGGGCCGAGGGTCTTGCCGTGGTGGACGTGGAGCGCGTTTTCCGCGAATCCGCGCCCGGCAAGGCGGGGGAAGCGCACCTTATGCAGGCGCGGGACATTCTGCAAAAGGGCTTTGAGGAACTGCGCGATCTCTTTAAGGGCAAGGAAAACACGGCAGAGGCAGAGGCCGCGTTGCGCGAAGGACGCGCGGCACTGGAGCGGCAGCTTGCCGCAGATCGCCTTGCCGTGCGGCAGGTGCTCGCGGCGCACCTGGAGAACGTGGTGCGGGTCTGGTTCGCCGCGAACGCAAAAGGCGCCGCCCTACGCGCCATAGCTCCGGCAAGCGCGTTTTTCGTCTACAGCCCGGCCCTGGATGTCACAGACGCCGTGATACGGGAAATGGACAAGGAAACGCCGAGCTTTCACGCCCTGCCCAGCGTGACGATCAAGGCAAAGCCGGAGGCACACGAGAAGGCAAGCCCCGGCAAGGGAGCGGGTTCGGCTGCGCCGACGCGGCCGCAGGGCCGGCCTCGAACGCCGTGAGAGGCGGCCCGCAAAACGCGGCGCACGCAGCAGCCATCCAAAAAGCAGAGTTTTGAAGGGGAGTTCAAGCTGGACAAAAAACATGAAGGAGAGCTGACATGAAACACGGAACACGCAAAAAGAAATTGAAACAACGCCTTATGCGCCCGCTTGCCGGCTTGCTGGCTGCGGGCCTGCTGCTGTGCGGCGGCGGCGCAGCGCTTGCGGCGGCTAATTTCGATCTTGGGAATAACGGCACACCGATCAATATTGGAGCTGGACCATACGGTGACATGGTAATGTATGGCGCAACCGCCGCCAACCCCCATGTCGAAGTGGCTTCGAGCCTGACTACCGCCTTTCAAAACCTCATTATACAAGGTGGTGGCGGCAACGGAATCTATGCGGGCATAGAGAGCACCGTAGGCGCTCTGACCTTTGCCGGCAACGCGACCATTACCGCGGGAAGCGGCAATAACGAATGGGCGTCCTTCCAAACCAACACAAACATAACCTTCACCACCGGCACGGTCACCGTTACGGGAAATATGCTCAATGGAGCCGTTTTCGCCGTCACCAACGGCGCGACAGTGACGGCAGGCGGCGGCTTTCAGGCTGGAACAGGAGGCAACATTAACCTTGGTAGCACAGGTATCGGCAGTGGCACGCTTGTCGGCAACGTGACCTTGGCAGGCGCGTCTGGCGATCCGGGAAGACTCAAGGTAGGGGACGATGCGTCCAAAGTAATTGGAAACGTTACCGTAGGCATAATCGGGGGCGGCGAGGGCTCGCTGCAATTGTTTGATGGCGACGAGAGCGCACCCGTTTTTAAAAGTTTTACCATTACCGGGAACCTGGTGCTGAATAACTTGCAGCGCGGCGCCGCAGTAACGCTCCCCGGCAGTCCGTCCCAAACGGTGATCGTCGGCGCAGGCACAACGCTGACGGTAGGGGGCAGCGTAGCGGTCAACAACGACTCCATTCTTGCCCTTGCGGGTACGCTTCAAAGCAATGCCGTATCTGTGCAGGACAGCGGAAAATTGGTGTCCACAGATGACA
>JAIRVN010000190.1 GCA_031253875.1 Deltaproteobacteria bacterium
ATTATCGGCGCGGGCGGCGTCGGCAGCGTGGTAGCGCACAAGTGCGCGCAGGCGGCGGAAACTTTTTCGGACATCATGCTTGCGAGCAGGACTGTCTCCAAATGCGAGGATATTGCCGCACAGGTGAAACGGCGCACAGGCCGCACGATTGCGACGGCCAGGGTGGATGCCGATAATGTTCCGGAGTTGTGCTGGCTTATCCGCAACTACAAGCCTGAATTGGTGATGAATATCGCCCTGCCGTACCAGGATCTCGCCATCATGGACGCCTGCCTGGAGTGCGGCGTGCATTATCTGGACACCGCCAATTATGAACCGCCGGACACCGCGAAATTCGAGTACAGTTGGCAGTGGGCCTACCGTGAGCGTTTTGAGCGCGCGGGACTGATGGCCCTGCTCGGCAGCGGCTTTGATCCAGGGGTGACGAATGTGTTCGCCGCCTACGTGATGAAGCACGAACTGGATGAGGTGCATGTTCTGGATATTATCGACTGCAACGCGGGCGACCACGGGCAGCCCTTTGCCACGAATTTCAACCCGGAAATCAATATCCGCGAAGTAACGGCCAGAGGCCGCTATTGGGAACGCGGCGAGTGGGTGGAGACGGATCCGCTCTCCTGGTCCATGCATTTCGACTTTCCGGACGGTATCGGCGTAAAGAAGTGCTTCCTCATGTACCATGAAGAACTGGAGTCTCTGGTGCTGCACCTGAAGGGTCTCAGGCGCGCCCGTTTCTGGATGACTTTTTCGGAGAATTATCTGAACCATCTGAAAGTGCTGGGCAATGTGGGCATGACGCGCATCGACCCTGTGCGTTTCCAGGGACAGGAGATTGTGCCCATTCAATTCCTGAAGGCCTTGCTGCCGGATCCGGCCTCTCTGGGCCCCCTGACCAAGGGCAAGACCTGTATCGGCAACGTGATGCGCGGCATACGGAACGGACAGCCCAAGGCCGTGTATGTGTATAATATTTGCGATCATGAAGCCTGTTACGCGGAGGTGGGTTCGCAGGCCATTTCCTACACCACGGGCGTTCCGGCCATGATCGGCGCCATGATGATGCTCAAGGGCATATGGATGCGCCCCGGCGTGTGGAACATGGAGGAGTTGGATCCCGATCCCTTCATGGAACAGCTTAATCTGCATGGTTTGCCGTGGACGCTCGTACCCTGGAAAGATTGACGAAGGGCGAGCTTCCTTCCCCTTGTTTCGTGCTGGATGAGGACAGGCTGCTCGCCAACGCCGCGCTTCTGCGCAAGGTGCAGGAGCGCAGCGGAGCGAAAATTTTGCTTGCCCTCAAGGGCTTTGCCATGTGGAGCGTCTTCCCTCTGCTTTCGCGGGCAAAGGGCAGCGGCCCGCTGTGGGGCTGCTGCGCCAGTTCACCTCACGAAGCGCGCCTGGCGCGGGAAGAGTTCGGCGGTGAAGTGCATGTCTTTGCCGCCGCCTTTTCCGACGAAGATATGCGCGACATCGTGCGCTATGCCGACCATGTGGTCTTCAACTCCTTCGCGCAATGGCGGCATTTCAGACGGATGATCCAAAGCTGCGGCAGACCGCTTGCATGCGGCATCCGGGTCAACCCGGAACATTCCGAAGGCGCTGTGGCCCTGTACAATCCCTGTGCTCCCGGCTCGCGCCTGGGCGTGCGGAGCCAGCATTTTGAGCCGGATGCGCTGGACGGCGTTTCGGGGCTGCATTTCCACACCCTGTGCGAACAGGGCGCGGATGCCCTGGAACGTACGCTGAAGGCGTTTGAAAAACGTTTCGGCGCTTTTCTGCACGGCATGAAATGGGTCAACTTCGGCGGCGGGCATCACATCACGCGCGAAGGCTATGATGTGGATCTGCTGTGTGCCTGCATTGAGCGCATCAGCGTACATTACGGCGTGCAGGTCTATCTGGAGCCCGGCGAAGCGGTCGTCCTGGACGCGGGCTGGTTCGTCGGCACGGTGCTGGACGTGGTGGAGGCGGATATGCCTGTGGCCGTGCTGGACAGTTCCGCCACCTGCCATATGCCGGACGTGCTGGAAATGCCGTATCGCCCGCACGTCATCGGAAGCGGCCTGCCCGGAGAAAAAGCGCATACGTACAGGCTTGCCGGAAAATCCTGTCTGGCTGGAGACGTGATCGGCGAATACAGTTTCAGCACGCCGCCGGGCAGGGGAGACCGCCTGATTTTTACCGACATGGCGCACTACAGCATGGTCAAGACTACGACCTTCAACGGATTGGCCCTGCCGGCCCTGCTTCGCTACCGTGCCGCGAAAGACGAATTGGAACTCGTGCGCGTTTTCGGGTATGAGGATTTTAAAGACCGGCTTTCATAAGGAAACGTTCATGACGCAGTACGGATTACGCACGGCCCAGGTTCAGGAGGCAAAGTCGCGATACGGCGATAATCGCCTGACGGAGCATGAAACGGAGAGTTTCTGGGACAAGTTCAGGGGCAACCTGGGTGACCCCATGATCAAAATCCTGTGTGTCGCGCTGTGCATCAACATTGTTTTTGTTTTTCTGGGGCAGACCGAATGGTATGAATCCGTAGGCATAGCCGTCGCCATACTGCTGGCCACCGGCATCTCCACCCTCTCCGAGCACCGAAATGAAAACGCCTTTAAGAAATTGCAGGCAGAGGCTTCACATATCCTCTGCAAGGCGTATCGCGATGGTGAAATAACCGAGCTGCCCATTGACGATCTTGTTGTGGGCGACTGCGTCCTGTTGCAGACGGGCGAC
>JAIRVN010000154.1 GCA_031253875.1 Deltaproteobacteria bacterium
TGCCACCTTGGCCTTGTGGCCCGGCACGGATGACAGCCCGGCGTTGGCGCCGCGCCCGATCTCCCAGCGCGAATCCGGCCTTACATCGGGAGAAGGCGGCAGCCCTCTCCCGGCGTAAGCCCGGATTCGCACTGGGAGATCAGGCGCGACGCCGGCGCCGGACGGTCATCCGTGCCGGGCCACAAGGCCAGGGTGGCAAGCAGGACTGCCGCCAGAAGGCAGCTCGCCGTCAGGCCGATCCAAGATGCCGGGCAGCGTTCGGCAAAGCGCACACAGTGTTCGAAAAGAAAGTTTTTCACCAACAGACTGTGTTTACATGGATTCTTGAATTTCCCGCATTTTTGGCAGCTTTTTCACAAACTGCAGGGCCATGCGCAACTGGTTGTCTTTGGCCAACTGTTCCTTGGCATCGCTTTCCTTGGGCGCCGGAGCTTCGGCGTCCTTCATCATCTTGCTGTCCACGTTGGGTTCCGGCGTACTGTCCGGCTTGCCGGGCCGTGTGGAATTCGTTTCCAAATGGCGGGAGAGATCCTTTTCCCGGATCAACATTCTGGACGGTTTTTTGCCGTCGCCTTCAGCTTCGCGGGGCGCTTCGAAGGGTATTTCAATGTCTGGCTGAATCCCTTCCGCCTGAATGGAACGTCCGGAAGGCGTGTAGTACAGGGCTACGGTGAGTTTGAGGCCGGATCCGTCTGCAAGATCGATGATGTTTTGCACGGATCCCTTGCCAAAGCTGCGTTCGCCAAGAATCAGGGCGCGCTTTTGATCGCCCAGGGCGCCGGCCACGATTTCCGAAGCCGAGGCGGAACCAGCGTTGATCAGCACCACCATGGGCGCATGCACATCGGTTTTTTGCGGCTTTGCCTTGTATTCGCGCAGTTTTTCGTTGTTTCTGCCGCGAATGGAGACGATGTCGCCGCTCTTGAGGAAGGTGTCGGACACACTCACGGCTTGTTCCAGCACTCCGCCGGGATTGTTGCGCAAGTCAAGCACAATGCCTTTGATGGGACCTTTTTTGCCGGCTTCCTTGATGGCTTCGTGCAGCTCATCGGTGGTGCGGCCGCTGAAACGGGTGAGACGCAGCCAGTAATAGCCTTCTTCCAACACCCTGGACTTGACGCTGATCAGCGGAATGGTGTCGCGGGTGATGCGCACGTTTCTCGGGATTTTGGCATCGCGGTGCATGACGGTCAGTTCCACTTCCGTGCCTTTGGGGCCGCGGATGCGCGAAACCGCTTCCTGCATGCTCATATCCTGGGTGGTTTCACCATTGATGGACAGAATGAAGTCGCCAGTCTTGAGACCGGCCTTGTGTCCCGGCGTGTCTTCAATGGGGGCCACAATGACAAGCTGATTGTTTTCTTGAGAAATTTCTATTCCCACCCCGACGAATTCGCCGGAAGTGTTTTCCTGCATTTCCTTATATTCTTCAGGAGAAAGCAAGGTGGAGTGCGGATCGAGCGCTTGGAGCATGCCCTTGATAGCGCCGTTGACCAGATCTTTTCTGGGCATGTCTTTGACATAATGACGTTCGACGATATCCAGCACTTGGCTGAAACGTTTCAGGCTGTCCAGCGAACTGTCCGAGCTTGCGGCAAAGCCGCAGGCCGAAGCCGCGAACATCGCCAGCAACAGGCTCGCGAACCATAGGGCAGGACGCATATATGTTCCTCCATGAGGGAAAACGACATGCAACCAACGTTGCATAGTCTTTTCGTTCTGTAAAAGCAATGTAAAAATGGGCAGTGCCCACGATGCCAGCGGCGCTCGGGCATGATTCTTCTGGCGCGGCGGACGCAAGAGGTATACAGTGTAGTTGGAGGTCGATGCCCGGAGACATGATATGTCCATGTAAACAACGTATAGGGGAAATGCTATGGACACCACGAAACGCCTCAGTATTTTCTGCACTTTTCTTGTCCTCTGGCTGTGCGCTTCTGTTGCGCAAGCGGCTCAGACCATGCAACTGCCCGTTCCGGACAAAGCGAGCGGCATGCCCCTGATGCAGGCCCTGGCCGAGCGTAAAAGCACGAAGAGTTTCGGCGACAAGGCCGTTTCCGCACAGGATTTGAGCAACCTTCTATGGGCCGCCTGGGGCGTCAACCGGCCGGATGGACGCCGCACCGCGCCCACGGGCCGCAACTCGCAGGCTGTGAACGTCTATGTGGTGCTGGACAGCGGCGTATGGCGCTATGACGGCGCCAAGCATCTGCTTGAGCAGGCCCTGCCCGGCGATCTGCGCGCCAAGGTGGGCGGCGCGCCCGTGACCCTGCTTTTTGCCGCGCCCACGGATGACAGATGGGCCGGAGAACATGTGGGGTCGATCTACCAGAATGCCGGTCTTTATTGCGCTTCCGCGAAAATGGCCTGCGTGGTGCGGGTCGCCGGGGCGGACGGGCTGAAGGACAGCCTGACGCTGCCCAAGGGGTATAGCGTCCGCATAGCCCTGGCAGCGGGCTGGCCGAAATAGGAGCGGAGATTTATGAAAAAACCCGGCAGCCCCTTGCTCTACACCCGGCGGACGCAGATCGGCCGCATCGGCCTTGCTGAGCGTGACGGCGTCATTGTAGAACTTGCGCTCCGGGCAAAACCCATGGCGGAGCATTTACCCGAGCCGGAAGCGATTCGGCGGGCCTTCGTCCAAATCGAGGAATATCTGGCCGGCAGGCGCAAGAACTTCGATGTGCCGTTGCATGCCGAAGGCACGCCGTTCATGCGCCAGGTGTGGGACGAACTGTGCAGGATTCCTTACGGTGAGACGCGAAGCTATAAAGATATTGCTGCAGCCATAGGGCGGCCCGGCGCGATGCGCGCCGTGGGTATGGCCAACAACCGCAATCCGATTGCCCTGATCATTCCCTGCCATAGGGTCATCGGTGCTGACGGCAGCCTTGTGGGCTTTGGCGGCGGATTGGATATGAAGCGGCGTTTGCTGGATTTGGAGGCGGGCCGCACCTCCCGCCTCGCATAGGCAAGGTGGGAGGTGCGTCGTCAGGTCGTCCGAAAGCCGTTAGAGCTTTTTTTGCTCGGTATAGAGAATATTGGCGACATAGACGAGATCGGCATCGCCGATATTTTCTATGCCGTGTTCCTGTCCGTCAAGGCAGTGGTTCATATCTCCAGGCCCCAATTCCACCAGGACGCCGTTGTCGTACACTCGGGCTTTGCCGCTCAGGATGAAATAGGTTTCATGGTCGCCCACATGCTTGTGGACGCCTATGGATGAACCTGGAGGCAGTACCGTTTTGCAGAAAAGGCGCCCGGCGCCGTTTGAGCTTTGTTCATCCATGTAGTGGTGGAAGACGACCTCGCCCTTTCCGCCACGGAAGTCTTTGTGCACATCTTTCTTTATTTCATGGCTTTTTTTGATCATGCATGTCTCCTTTGGTTTTGGCCAGTGTGAAAAAAGCGCCTGAACACAGCGATAGAGAAATCGCCATGTTTCGTCAATGGACTCCCTGCGGCGCCCGCGGCGTTGCGCTACGCTATCCGCATGAGACGCAACTATTGCCGGAGGGCTAATACATTGCCTTATCCTGTTTGTTGCTCCAGGCTTTGAACAGCTTCAGGCAATCTTCTCGATCAAGGGTTTCGATGGCGAGCGCGTCCTGTCCCTGAAAATCGGCGCGGATTGCGTCATAAATGGCCTTGTCGCTAAACCCGATAGCGTCCGCGTCGGAATCCAACGCGCCATAGTACAATTTCGGGATTCTCGCCCAGAAAATCGCGCCGATGCACATCGGGCAGGGCTGGCAGGTCGAGTACAACTCGCAGTCGGACAGGTCAAAGCGCCCCAGTTTTGCGCACGCCTGCCGGATGGCGATCATTTCGGCGTGCATGGTGGGGTCATTGGTCAGCAAAACTTTGTTGCGCGCGCGGGCGACAAGTTCGCCGTCCCGGACGATGACCGCTCCAAAGGGGCCGCCCTCGCCGCTCTGTATGTTTTTGAAACCTTCTTCAACAGCCATTTGCATGTATTTGTTCACTATTTCCTCTTAAAAGCAACTTTCGCAATGCATCGGCAAACTCCGAAGCGGCTCAACTTTCACGCGAGACGTCCTGCTTGTCTTTTTTTCCGCTGCTGGGGGATATATCCGTCTCGTCCAGTTCGGAGGTGGCCTGTTTGAAATTGCGTATGGCCTTACCAATGGCGCTGCCCACTTCCGGCAGCCTCTTCGCGCCGAAAAGAACCAAGCCTACAACAAGTACCACGAGGATATGCTGGATGCTTATGCCCATATAATCTCCTTTATAATCTCCTTAACGTGTGTGCAATTGTACTCTTCTGCATAACCAGAGGTCAACAGGAACGGCGATCCCAGCCGATCCCCGCGTCCTGATGGCATGGTGATTGCGCTGTCAAACCGCAGATTTTGACAAATAGACATTTGTAGTGGAGAATAGCAGTGTACGATAAAAGAATGTCTGCATTCCGGTGAGGCGCAGAGTGCGTAATCATGTGATACAAAGAGCCCAGGG
>JAIRVN010000245.1 GCA_031253875.1 Deltaproteobacteria bacterium
CAAAACACGGAAAGAGAGATGAGGGTGTACTCGCTGACCAGCAGCAGGCAGAGAATGACTCCCACGGAAAGCAGGCCCGGCACCTCGCGCAGGGCATGCACGATGCCGGTCTGCTGGCCGGTGACGCCGACGACCTCCACCGCATAGTTGGTATACAAGGATGCCCAGCCCTGCTGCGCCATGGCGGCGGCGAAGGTCAGCAGCAGCAGGTAGCGAAAGATGGGCCGTTTGGCGATATCGGCGTATGAAGACATACGAGGATTCCTTGTTGCCTTTGCCTTAGTGCAAAGTGCGTTTTTTTGTCAAATCACAACACGCGCGCCACGCTATCCCCGGCGCTGACGGAAAAACCAGACGGCAACGCTGACGGAAACCAGCGCTATCAGGCCGAGCTTCAGACAATTCACGGCTGCGGCGGCCAAAGAAATATCTTTCAAAAACACTCCCTGGATGATGCCCAAAAAATGCCGCAGCGGATTTATTTGGCTCAGATGCTGCAAAAATACGGGCATATTGTCCAGCGGCGTCAAAAAGCCGGAAAGCAGCGTGCAGGGGACAACACCGGCGAAGGCGCCCAAAAAGGCCTGCTGCTGCGTGGCGCACATGGAGGAAATCATAAGACCCAGGCCGCATACGGCCATGGAAAAAATCAGCATGCTCCCGTACAGCAGAAAAAGCGAGCCCGCAACAGGCACACCGAAGCAGAAATGCGAAAGCAGCACAAACACCGTGCCGTGCGCCAAACCGATCAGACAACCGGGCAGCAGCTTGGCGAGCGCGATTTCACCGGGCGTCGCAGGGGACACGAGAAGTTGATCAAAGGTGCCCATCTCGCGTTCCCGCGCCACAGTGAGCGCAGTCACGATAATCCCCAGGGCGAAACTCAGTATGCCGATAAGATTGGGCAGAAAAAACCACTGGAATTCCATGTTGGGGTTAAACCAAAAACGCAGATCCACCCCGGGCACGACAGGAGAGAGAGCCGCCACCCTTTCCGCATTGAATTTCTGCACGATCTGCTGCACATAGTTGTTGGCAATTTGTGCGCTGTTGGATTTGCGTCCGTCCAAGATTATCTGGAGACTCGCGCTGTCTCCCCGTTCCAGCGCGGCTGAAAAATCCGCGGCAAAGGCCAACACCAGAAGCACTCGCTGGGAATCCAGCGCCTTTTGCATCTCTTCAAGCTGCTCAAGCCGAAGCGGAGGCCGGAAATACGGCGAACCCCGCACGCGCTGCACCAGTTCCCGGCTCCAACGTCCGTTGTCCTGGTTGTATACGGCAAACTCCACATTCCGCACCTCCATGGTGGCCGCCCAGGCGAACAGCACAAGCTGCATCAGCGGCGGCACGATAAGCATGATGCGCGACTGTTTGTTGCCGATCAGCACCAGCAGTTCCTTGCGGACAATGGTCGCCATACGTCCGGGACTCATGCTCTCTCCCTCGCGCGCCTGCGCCGACGTTTATACATCCAGACGTTTCACAAAATTTCTGTACACCAGCGATAGAAAAACCAGGGCGATCGCTCCCATGCAGGCCATGTTCGGCAAGAACACTTCCCACACGTCGCCCGTCAGAAAAACGGTCTGCAAGCAGACATTGAAATAACGCGCCGGAACAAGGCGGGTTACCTGCTGCACGGCAAAGGGCATGCTGCCTATGTCGAACACGAAACCCGAAAGGATCATGGCCGGCAAAAAACCGGAGAACAGCGCGGCCTGTGCGGCCAGCAACTGTGTGCGCGCCAGTACGGAAATAAGCAGGCCCTGCCCCAGGGAGGTCAGCATGAACATCGAGGAGAGCAGCACAAGCGCTCCCGCAGACCCTCTGAACGGCACTCCGAAAATGCCGCTTGCCGCCAAGGTGCACACCGCCATCGAGACCATGCCCAGGCCGAAATAGGGAAGAAGCTTGCCCAGCAAAAGCTGCATGCGGGACACGGGCGTTGCGAACATAGCCTCCATCGTGCCGCGTTCCCGCTCCCTGGCGATGACCAACGCCGTCAACATGACGCCTGTCAGGGTCATAATGATGGTGATGGAACCCGGTATGAGGAACCAGGGACTTGACGCCGCCGGGTTATACCAATACCTGCTTTCCATGCTCACGGACGCGGGAGGACCCGGCCCGGCCGAATTCTCGATCACGCCCTGCGCGTAGGCGGCAATGAACTTCGCCGTGTTCGGCTCCGCTCCGTCCACGATCAGTTGCAGCGCGGCTCCCTCGCCCGCTTCCAGCCGGGCCTCGAAGTCGCGCGGAATCACCAGCATGCCGCGCACCTTGGAATCGCGCATCATGGCTTCGGCTTCCGGCCTGTCCTTGGCGGGCCGCACCCTGAAAGAGCTTGAATGCGCGAACGCGGCGGCGAGCCGTAGCGAGCGGGCGCTGCCGCTTTCATCAATGATGGCGAAATCCATCACGCCGGCGTCCAGATTGATGCCGTAGCCGAACAGCAGCAGGAAAACAAGCGGCAGTCCTCCCGCTACCAGCCAGGAGGAAGGATCGCGCACGATCTGCTTGTATTCCTTCCCTATCAGCGCCAGTACCTGACGCCACCACAAGGTGTCCGGCATGCTTCGCCTCCCCGGCCGACAGTATGCGCCTGACTCCTACAAGGGATGCAGGCGATCATATTCTTCAATACAGGCGATGAAGGCTTCCTCAAGCCCCGGGTCTTCCCCTGCCTTTCTGGGACAGGCGTTTTTGAGTTCCTCCGGCGTGCCCCGCGTAATAACGCTTCCCCTGTAGATCAAGGCGATTTGGTCACAGTATTCGGCTTCTTCCATGAAGTGCGTGGTGACCAGCACGGCCACGCCTGTTCCGGTCATGGCGTTGATATGCTTCCAGAATTCGCGCCGGGTGCGCGCGTCCACGCCGGATGTCGGCTCATCCAGAAAGAGTACCGGCGGACTGTGCAGGGTAGCGCACACCAGCGCCAGGCGGCGCTTGTGCCCCAGAGGCAGAAGGCCCGCTTTCTGGTGCAGAAAGGGTCCGAGTTCCAGCACGTCCGTCAGCAGTTCCGTGCGTTCCTTGCGTGTAGCCGGATCCAGCCCGTACAAGTCCGACATGATGCGTATATTGGCGCCGGCGCTGATATCCGGGTACAACGAAAAACCCTGTGCCATATACCCGAGCTTGGCGCGTGCCGTGCTGCCCGCATTGAGCAGGTTGACCCCGGCGACAAAGCATTCCCCCGCCGTTGGGCGCAGCAAGCCGCAAAGCATGCGGAACGTGGTGGATTTGCCCGCGCCGTTCGGGCCGAGCAGGCCGAAGATCTGTCCCGGCTGCACGTCGAAGCTGATGTCGTTCGCCGCCGTGAACGCGCCGAACTTTTTCACGAGCCCCACCGCCCGTATAGCGGGCGCTCCGTCTGCCGCAAGCTCGGCAGCCCGCATGCCCGCAAAAGGCGAGGGCCGGTGTCCCGTGCCTCCGAGCATATCCATATACGCGTCTTCCAGCCGGGGTTCCACAAGTTCCGCCTTGCGGCGGACAAGTTCCGCGCGCGTGGCGTCGGAAAGATCAGCCGCCATCAGCAGGCGTACCCTGGAACCTTGCGCCAGCACGTCACAGGTGTCCTTTTCCCGCACCCAAAAATCCAGGTCCGAACGCACTCCCTGCGGCGAGGCGCAGACATAGACCCTGCCGCGCATCCGCGCCGACATCGCCGCCGGGGCGCCTGCATATACGAGACGCCCCCTGTCCAGCA
>JAIRVN010000054.1 GCA_031253875.1 Deltaproteobacteria bacterium
TGCACTGTCCCGTGCATCTGGATATCCGCCGGATAGTCCTGGCGGGGATGGAGAGCTAACGAGGGAAGATATGAGCAGCGCAAAAAAAACCACGAAAGTTCCTGCCAAGAGCGCAAGCCGGGTTCCGGCGAAAAAAAAGACGCATGTTCCGACCGCACAGGCCGAAGTTCCGGCACGGACGGCGGGCGCTCGCGCCAATGCCTTGCCGGGCGCGAATCCTTACCTGCCGGACGTAGCCACCGTGCTTGAGCGCATTCAGGAAACGGCGCAGGTTGTGACCTTGCGGCTTGTCCTGGATGATCCCGCGAAGATGAAGCAGTTCACTTTCGAACCCGGCCAGGTGGGGCAGCTTTCCGTCTTCGGCGCCGGAGAAGCGACCTTTGTCATCAATTCACCGCCTTCACAGAGGAATTATCTGCAGATGTCCGTCATGAAGGCCGGCGAAGTGACCAGCGCCATCCATAAGCTTGCTGCAGGCGACAAGGTGGGCCTGCGCGCGCCGCTGGGCAACTTCTTTCCGTATGCGCAGTGGAAGGGCAAGGACGTGTTTTTTGTGGGCGGCGGCATCGGTATGGCGCCCATTCGCACCATTATGCTGCATCTTTTGGACAATAGGCGGGAGTACGGCACGATCAGCCTCTTGTACGGGGCGCGCAGCCCGAAGGACATGGCCTACAGCTATGAATTGGACACGTGGAGCAAGGATCTGGGCGCCACGTTGACTATCGATGCCCCCTTTGAAGGCTGGCAACACAGGGTCGGGCTTATTCCGAATGTGCTGCTGGAATTGGCTCCCAAACCAAAAAATTGTGTGGCCGTACTGTGCGGGCCGCCGATCATGATCAAATTCACGCTGCAGGCTTTACAGAAACTTGGCTTCCCGGACGAACAGATTGTGACGACGCTGGAAAAACGTATGAAGTGCGGCATCGGCATCTGCGGGCGCTGTAATATCGGACATAAATACGTGTGCGTGGACGGTCCGGTGTTCAGCCTGGCCGAACTCAAGGAGTTGCCTGACGAGTTGTAGAGATACACGATAAAGTCCTGCAAACCGGCTTTGCCGACACGTTCAAGTCCCCGCTCGCCAACGCAAGCGGGGACTTGAAAACACTGAACCCTTGAGCCGCGCGCGGCCTACGCCGTCGCGGAAGCCATGACGTTGCGCAGTTCCTGCGCCATACGCGAAAGATCCTGCACGGCGGCCGAACTCTGCACTATGCCGTCGGTGGTGGCGCCCACCACGCGGTTGATTTCTTCAATGGCCCGGTTGATCTCTTCGGAAGTGGCGCTCTGTTCCTCGGCTGCCGTGGCGATGGAGGTGACCACCGCGGAGCTTGTCCCGGCAAGATCCACGATCTCCTTCAGGGCGTCACCTGAGGAGTTGGCCAGACCGGTGGCCTCGCCGATGTTTTTCACAGCCTTGCCCACTTCGTTGATGTTGGCGCGCGCCGAGCTTTGGATGGCCGTGATGCTCGTCCCCACTTCCTGGGTGGCGGACATGGTCTTTTCCGCCAGTTTACGCACTTCGTCGGCCACCACCGCGAAGCCCCGGCCCGCTTCACCGGCCCTGGCCGCCTCGATGGCCGCGTTCAGGGCCAGCAGGTTGGTCTGATCCGCGATGTCCGAAATCACGTTCATCACCCCGCCGATGCCCTCGGCCAGTTTGCCCAGTTCGTGCATGTTGTCCTGCAGGGTGACGGCCACGGTATTCACCGAATTGATGGCCCCCACCACCTTGTTGACCAGAGTGGCGCCGTCTTCGGCCTTTTGACGCGAGCTGTCGCTCTGTTCCGAGGCCTGGCCCGCGCTACGCGCCACCTCAAGCACCGTGGCGTTCATCTCTTCCATGGCTGTGGCCGTGGAGTTCACCCGATCGCGTTGCTGCTCGGCCCCGTGCGAAATCTCTTCTACCCGGACGCTCAATTCTTCAGCGGCGGCGGCCACCCGATCCGCGATTTCCGAGGCGCTTTTGGTCACCCGTTCCATGACGGCCTGCCTGCTCTTGATTTCCGTGATGTCCGTGAGCAACTCTATGTAGCCGGTCACGGTTCCGGCGAGATCATGCAGGGGCACGGCGGCAACAGCCACGTCCATGCTCTTGCCCTGCGGATGGATAACGGTCTCGCCTGAATACGGAGCGTTTCTGGACATGGCGCAGGCGCCGAAACAGCCTTCATTGTCGCACACCGGGGTCTTCAAGCGATCCCTGCACTTGGCGCCGATGGGATTGCTGCCGAAGACCGTTTGGGCGGCCTGGTTCAAAAACAGGATGGCATTGTCTTTTTCGCAGGCCATCAGCGGCACGGGCATGGTGTCCAGCAGCTTGCTGAAGGTATTGCCCACAAAGTTTACGGACTCGGCCAGTTCGACAAAAGCGCCGGAAAAGGCCGTTTTGTCGATGTTGTCGCGGTAGCGGCCCATGGAAATGTTGTTGGCCAAGGTTTTGGTTCGCTCCATGATGTCCCCGAGCACCTCGGGAATTTCGCGCATGGCTTCCGCCATGGCTCCGATTTCGCCCTTTTCTTTCACCTTCAGGTTGTAGTGAAAGTCGCCGTTGGCCACGGCTGCGGCAAAGCCGCTCATATCCTTGAGCACCAGGACAAGCCCCCGGATGATGAACACTGCGGCCAGCAGGCCGAAGACAACACCCATGATGCTGGCAATCAGCATCATCTGCTGGGCATTGGCATTGGCGGCGCGCATGACCTTGCCGGTCGCCGCCATCTCCTTGTCGACATCATTGCTCAGAGTTTCAATGATCTTCGTCACGCTTCCGCGCAGCTCCCGCATCCGGGACAGATTTTTTTCAGACTCTTGATACATGGCCGTCATGCGGCCGAAGCTCTCGAAAAGCAGCCCATATTGCCGCTTCACAGCGACAAATATCTGTTTGCCTGCCTCCGAGCGCAACAGCGACTCCACATCCTTCAACTCGCCGTCAAGCCGGGTGAAGTTATTTTGGATCGTCTTCGTATCCTCAAGGTTGCGCGATTCGGAATAGCGGGCCATAGAGGTACGGAGCATGCCCAGGCTGTCCATGGCATTCGAGAGAGTATACAATGCCTCGATATTGCCCGCCTCTTTGGCCTGAGTGCAGATGTTGCGCAGATTTTTGCCCATGTCCTGCAAGTTTGCACGCACTCCATCGGAATACTGGGCATAGGCATCCATCATGCTCTTTTGCGCCAGATCTGCCGCGGCCCGGTATGCCTTGAGATCGTCGACAATCTTTTTCACGACGGCCATTCGATCAGCTTTGCGCACATCTGCCGTGAAATCGGCGATAAGCTTCCCGGCATTGTCCAAATCCTTGTGCGCCATGTCGACGAACTGGCTGTCGCGGCTGTCGAGGAAGCGGTTTATGTTCGTGGCCGCCGAGGTAATGGTGGTGGTCAGATCGCTCGTGCCCACGTTCAGGCGGGACAAGCGCTCATACTCCACGAAAGCATCGACAGAACCCTGGAGCCGCTGATAGCCGAACACAGCCACGCCGGCCATAAGCGCAACCATGAGCAGGAAGCCGATGATAATTTTGACTTTAGTGGTCATTGTAATCCCTCGCGGTGAAGATTTTGCGCAACTGCGCCTCGGATAGCCGGACAAGCCCTGATCGTATCACGCAAGCAATCCACGCACATCCTTACAGGATGTCTCTCAGTCGTCAATATAGCCGATTGAAAGTGTCACGTTCCGTTTCTTGACGGCAAACGGCGCTTGCGGGTATGGATATGTTCCTGCATGCATCCTTAGGGATTTTCAGCCTGTTATGACAGAACGCGGCAACAAGCTCCTTTTCGATTCGGCCTTTGTGCTCTCCGCCCTGGTCTTTGCCTTGTTGGTGCATCTGAGCGCGGTGTCGCCCGAAAGCGGTGGTACCCGCTATATCAACAGCGATGCGCAGCAACTTGTCACCTTTGCGGCTCACCTGGATCATCCGGAGGCCTTCACCCGCGATCCCCTGCTGTCTGACCCGAAAAACTTCGGCTGGTACCAGTCCATCCATACGCCGCTTATCCGCTGGCTGGCCCAGGGCAAGAACTATGGCGTGGCGTACGAGAAACTCACCGGCATCCACCAGTTCGGCCACTTGGTCGGCTTTTACTTGCTCGGCCTGTGTTTCATCCGTCAGCGCTGGCTGACCGCCTGCTTCGCCGTGGCGGTTTCGCTGGAATTCTGGTTCGGCTGGGGAACCTTCTGGGGTTCGCTGGGAGCGGCCGTGCCCTTGCCGCGCATAACGTGGAGCATCTTGTTTTCGCTGTTGTGCGCGGCCATGTTCGTCGTGCGCCGCCGCCACCGTTTCTGGCCGCTGATTTTTCTGGGTATGGGCGCCCTGGTGCATGTCCACGCCGTCAGCGCCCTGGGCATGGGCTTCGCCATGTGGCTCGGCCTGTGGCATTTCAGGCCGGAGGGTTGTACCCGCAAGCGCCAGTGTATGCACATGCTCCTGGCGGGCATTTGCTTCGTGTTGCCGTCAACGCCCTTTATCCTAAACTATCTCGGCTACTTCGGCGTCGGCGAACTGAA
>JAIRVN010000078.1 GCA_031253875.1 Deltaproteobacteria bacterium
GAAGCCACCTCTCTCGCAACATGCTACTTCAAAACCCGCACAACATCCCCAAGGAATCTCGCCACCAACTCCCTTTTCTCCGCTGGTAAAGTCTTGAACATTTTTCATAATTGTATCTAACTGATTTTACCCATCTCTTCTGGCATAGATCCCCGCTTGACACACGTCATATTTCAGATAAACATTACAGTTTGCCGTGCGGCACATGCGCGCAACGGCCTTTTTCAGCGAACGCACGGCTCGTTCAGGAGGGATTATGAGTGTTTTGCAAAATGCTGCCCGCACCCCCGAAGGTGTGGCTGTGAACGGTTTTGTTCTGATGCCGATTGTCGATAAATGCGAAGGTTGCGATCGGGTGCGCGAATTTGACGCGGAAAAGTTCTGCTCCAGCTATCCGGCGCCGGAACGCAAATGGGCGGAAGGCCGCTGCAACTTTGCCACCCATGTGAAAGGTGACGCCAAGGCCGCCGCCAAGGTCAACCCCCTCAAAGCTTCCAAGCGCGCCGCCAAAGGACGCTGATTCCGATTGCCGCAGGATGTTTTTGACTGCATCGTCGTAGGCGCGGGCCATGCCGGTTGTGAAGCCGCCATGGCCCTTGCCCGTTTGGGGCACGCCACGCTGCTGATCAGCGGCAACGTGGATCATATGGGCTGCCTTTCCTGCAATCCTGCCGTCGGAGGACTGGCCAAAGGCCACATGGTGCGCGAAATCGACGCGCTGGGCGGCATGATGGGATTGTGGGCCGACGCGGCCGGCATCCAGTTCCGTACGCTCAATACCAGCAAAGGCCCGGCGGTGCGCGCCACGCGCGCGCAGATGGATCGCGACGTCTACCGCCAGGCGGTGCGCCGCAGCGTATTTTCCCAGCCCAATCTGCGGGTTTGGCAGGACAGCGTCGAAACCCTTCTGGCGGAAAAGGGGCGGGCGGCCGGAGTCACGAGCGCGCAAGGACTCAGCTTGCGCGCGCGCCATGTGTTGCTGACCACGGGAACTTTTTTGAACGGCCTCATCCATATCGGTCTGACCAACATACCGGGCGGCCGCCTGGGCGATGCCCCCGCCCGTGGCCTTTCCGCCTCCCTGCGTGAACTTGGCTTTGAACTGGGACGCCTGAAAACCGGCACCACAGCCCGCCTTCTCAAAAGCTCCATCGATTTCGACAGAATGGATATACAACACGGAGACGTGCCGCAGCCAAACTTCAGTTTCCACGGCCCGGCTTCCACCCTGCCTCAGCTTCCCTGCCATATTACCTGGACCACCCCGGCCACGCACACAATCATCCGCGCCGGCTTCGATCGCTCCCCCATGTTCACCGGCAAAATTCAGGGCACGGGAGCACGCTATTGTCCATCCATCGAAGACAAGGTGGCCCGCTTTCCCGACAAGGAACGTCACCAGATTTTCGTCGAACCGGAGGGGCTTGACCACCCGGAAGTGTATCCCAACGGCATTCCCACAAGCTTGCCGCTGGATGTGCAACGCGCCATGATCGCCAGCATTCCCGGCTTTGAGAACGCCGTCATGGTGCGCCCCGGCTATGCGATTGAATATGATTACGTCAATCCCATCCAGCTTTTCCCCACGCTGGAAACAATGCGCCTTCCGGGACTCTGGCTGGCCGGGCAGATCAACGGCACCTCGGGCTATGAGGAAGCGGCCGCCCAGGGCTTATGGGCAGCCCTGAATATCGATCGCGCACTCAAAGAGCTGCCTCCCTTCCTGCCTGGACGCGATGCCGCCTATATGGCCGTGCTGGTGGACGATCTGGTGACCAAGGGCACGCTTGAGCCTTACCGCATGTTCACTTCACGGGCTGAATACCGCCTGCTGCTGCGGGAAGACAACGCCGATGCCCGCCTGACATCGCTGGGCCGGGAGATCGGACTGGTCGGCGATGCGCAATGGCGGCTTTTCCAGGAAAAGGACGCCGCGATCCGGGAACTTATGCGGCTTCTTGAGGGCTTGCGCCCTCCGTACAAAACGACACGCAGCCTGCTCGAATCGTTGGGAGAACATCCGCCGCAGCAGGCCGTCGGCATGGCGGAGCTTGTACGCCGCCCCGGCCTGGATTTGGCGCTCCTGACGCCCCTGTGTCCGGCCATGGAGACTTTTGCGCCCGAAGTCCGCCGCCAGGCGGAAATTCTGGTAAAGTACGCCGGATACCTTGCACGCCAGGAGGAACTCGTCACCCGGGCGCGGGGAGCGGAAGCGCAGGCGTTGCCGGCGGATCTTGATTATACGCAGGTGATCGGCCTCTCCAAAGAAATCCAGGAAAAACTCCGCCAAGTCCGCCCCTTGAATTTTGGCCAGGCTGGCCGTATTTCAGGAGTCACCCCGGCCGCGCTTGCCTGCGTCGCCATTCATTTGCGCAAGCATGGCGGCTAATGCGGCCAAGACGCATATTGTCCTTGTCTACTTTTAAGAAATACCGTATCTTGCGCCATATCACCGCAGCGTGAGCCATAGCCATGAATGACGCGTCTTCAATACTCCGTTTGCTGGACAAGTTTGCCGTCCTGCTCGAGTCTTCGGTCGGGTTGAAGTTTGTGCTCCTCGCTGCCGCCTTCGCGTTGGGCCTGGGCTGTCTCGTCGCATTCCTGCGAAAACGCCGCCGCCTCTTGCGCTACGCCCAGCAAAGCAGACGGATTGTCCAGGAACTGCTCCACAACGCCATCGACCAACGCAGCACGCTGGATCTTGAGTTCACTTCCGAAGATATGCAGGGGCGCGTGTTGTCAGCCACCTGCTCCGCGGTCGAAGACGATAGGGTGCTTGTGGATGTAGGCCTCGAATACAGCCTCCAGACCTGGATCGACGAACCCGTGGAAGTATCCTTCAAGATTGACTACAAAACTGTCAGCACACACTACCGTTTTGGCTCCCAGGTGATCGGGATGCGCACCACCCCCCGAACGGTGGTGATGGATCTTGCACTGCCGCTGCATATCCACCCCATGCAAAAACGCCATTACGTGCGCATCAGCCCGCTGCCCAGCCACCTTCTGGGCATGGGACTGTGGCCGCTTGATCCGGCGCAGCCCTTGCCGCAGGATTCCACGACGCTGGGCAGTGCTGCCTTGAGTTACCGTCCCGGCAAACTGACCCAATGTTCCCTGCTCAATCTTTCCGCAGGCGGCATGCGCGTGGAAGTGCCCCAAGTGTTGCTGAATCAGCTTCCCAGCAACCTCACTCTCCAATCGCATCTGCTCTGCCTGCTGCTGCTGCGCTCGCCAGACCGCGAAAACCCCATGCCCTTCTGGCTTGCCTCCACGGTTGTCAGCCTGATGGAAGACAAGGAAAACACCGCCTCCGTTATCATCGGCATCAAATTCAGAGCCTGGGCACTTTCGGAAACGGGCAACAGCAATATTTTCTGGTTCCCTGCCGGCAAATCGGAAGAGGTGGCTCCGCTCGCCTCCTGGGTACTGCGCCACCAACTGGAGCAGAACAAGCGGCAGCGGGAATGATGCTGCCGCTTGCCGGCCAACCTTTGACCAAGGAGTCACGTTTGGTTCAGGATTCGGAAAGGAGTTTGTGGTCGCGCCTGGCCGCGCTCTTCACGCGGCACGACGACGAAAGCCTCGAAAAAGCCATCCTGGAGGCGCGCGCCGAAGGCGAAGTGGCGGCCGATGAAGGATCCATGCTGCTGCGTATTCTGCGTCTCGATGAAATGCAGGTCAGCGATATCATGACCCCCAGAACAGACTGTCGCTGCGTCCCGGCGGGAACTCCCCTGCCGGAGGCCACCCGGCTTGTCATCGCCTCCGGACACTCGCGCATTCCCGTCTACCGGGAAACCCGCGACAACATCGTCGGCGTCGTCTATGCCAAGGATTTGCTGCACACCCTTGTTGCTCCCAAGGCAGACCAGATACTCATCGAACACATCATGCATCCCCCCTTCTTTGTGCCTGAAACGAAAATGGTGCTGGAACTGCTGCAGGAATTCCGCAGCCGCAAACAGCACCTTGCGGTAGCGCTGGACGAATACGGCGGCACCTCCGGTCTTGTGACCATCGAGGACGTGCTGGAAGAAATCGTGGGCGACATCGAGGATGAACACGACGCACCGCAGGAAGAATACATCAAGGTGCTTGATGCAAAACACTTTGAGCTTTCCGGCCGCGCCGACCTGGAAGATCTGGCGGAGCTCGGCATCGCGCTGGCTTCCGACGAGGTGGACACCATAGGCGGATATCTCAGCCTCACCGCCGGGCATGTGCCGCTCACCGGAGAAGAATTCGTCCTGAACGGCTGGAAATTCAAGGTACTGGAAGCAGGGGCCAAAGCAATCCATCGTATCGGCGTGGAACCGGCAGACGACCGCTCCGCATGATGCCTCCCGTCTATCTTGGCCTGATCGGCGCTGTCGGCCTTTTCCTGGGTTTTCCCAACCCCCTCGGCCATCTGCCTGTCCTGGCCCTTGTGTATCCGGCAGCGTTGGCCTTGCTGGGCGAAAGCGCGTCCAAACCCTCGTCCGCGTTGCGCCGGGGCTGGCTGACGGGACTTGCCGGCGCCTCCGCCGCCCTATACTGGCTGGCGATACCGGTTCACGAAGTGGGCGGCCTGCCCTGGATTTTGGCCGCCCCCTGCGCCTTGGCCATAGGCGCTTACGTGGGCCTGTACGGAGGCGTTTTTGCTCTGCTCGCCCGCACGCTGCGCGCCTACCCCCCCCTTGTCCGTTGTTGCGCCCTGGCGCTGTGCTGGTTTCTTTTGGAGGAACTGCGCGGCTTCCTGTTCACCGGCTTCCCCTGGCTGACGCTGGCCTCGGCCTTTGTGCCCTGGACTCCCGTCATTCAGGCGGCGGCGGTGATCGGCAGCTACGGCCTGGGCGGCCTGTTGGCCGGAACCGCCTGCCTGCTCGCACATGGCCTGCGCCACAGAAGCTGCCTGTACTGCGGTCTGCTGCTGACGGCGGCGCTGCCGATCGGCGGCCTGGCACGACTGGAAAAGCTGCCCGGGCCGGACGCCCCCCCTTCCCCGCAGGCCGTACACCTGGCGCTGGTGCAAGGAAATATCGATCAAAACCAAAAATGGCTGCCCGCCTACCAACAGGCAACCCTGGCGCACTACCTGCAACTCAGCGGGCACGCGGCCGCAGACGGACCTTTTGACCTGATTGTCTGGCCGGAAACCGCCATGCCGTTCTTTTTCCAGGATCAGGCCGAATATGCCTCCCGTATACGCGCCTTTTCAAAGACCTATGCCATGCCGCTGCTGGTGGGCGCACCCGCGCATGACGGGAAGACGCCCGACAAACGCCGCATCTTCAACCGCGCCTTTCTCATCGACGGCACGGGACAGGACCTGGGATCGTACGACAAGGAACATCTGGTGCCTTTCGGGGAATACCTGCCCCCCTGGCTGGATCATCCTGCCCTGGCAGTTCTTTTTCAAGGGGCGGGCAATTTTGCGCCGGGTGTTTCGACGCAGCCCCTCCAGGTCAAAGAACTTGTGTTTGGCCTGCTCATCTGCTATGAAACAATATTTCCGGAAATTGCCCAGGCGCGGGTGGACGCGGGAGCCAAGCTCCTGCTTAACATCAGCAACGATGCGTGGTTCGGCGTCACGTCCGCTCCGGAACAGCATCTGCAGCTATCCGTGCTGCGCGCTGTGGAACAGGGACGCTGGCTGGTCAGGGCCACCAATACGGGCTTCTCCGCGTTCGTGGATCCTGCGGGGCGCATTCGCGCCCGCAGCAGCCTCATGCGGACGGAAATACTGACGGGCATCGCCGTGCCGGAGGAAGATGTCACACCTTTTCACCATATGTTTCCCTGGCTGACCGGTCTTGCCCTGGCGATCCTGGCATGCATGCTGTTTGCGTGCCCCAAAAACACACTCGATTAAAGCACAATACCGTTATGTTACAACTTGCCGAACTGCGCGCCCGTTGCGCCCCGCTGTCCGAACGTTACGTCTCGCTCTGGAGGCGGCTTTGACTTTGCCGCAAACGCAAAACGCCTGGGCGAAATAGAAGAAATGCTCGCCAAACCCGGCGCCTGGAACGATCCCTCGGCCCTGACGCCGGTACTCCAGGAAAAAAGCCGCCTGGAGGCCGAAGCCGAGCGCCTCGCGCGTCTTTCCGGCTCTCACGCCAACATGGAAGAATGGTTGCAGCTTGCCGAAGAAGACGAGGAAGCGTTCAGCGCGCTCGCCGAACAGGTGGACTCTCTGGAAGCCCTGCTGGAAGAAACGGAAATGGGCCTGCTGCTCGCGGCAGAGGAAGACGGACGGGACGCCATCCTGGAAATCCACCCCGGCGCCGGGGGCACCGAAGCCCAGGATTGGGCCGAAATGCTGCTGCGCATGTATACGCGCTGGGCAGACAGCCACACCTTGAGCACGGAGGAACTGGACTATCTTCCCGGCGATGAGGCCGGCGTAAAAAGCGTCACCTTGCGCGTGCGCGGTCCCAATGCGTACGGCCTGCTCAAAAGCGAGCGCGGCATCCACCGGCTTATCCGCATTTCCCCCTTCGACTCCTCCGGCCGCCGCCATACCTCCTTCGCTTCCGTGGACGTCATTCCGGATGCCGGGCAGGATATTGTGATCGACATCAAGGAAGCGGATCTGCGCATCGATACCTTCCGCTCCAGCGGACCAGGCGGTCAAAGCGTGAACAAAACCAGCTCCGCCGTGCGCATCACCCACCTGCCCACAGGCATCGTCGCCCAATGCCAAAACGAAAAATCCCAGCACAGCAACAAGGAAACAGCCATGCAGATTTTACGGGCCAGACTGTATGATCGTGAAAATCGCAAACGCGACGCCGCGCGCCAGGCCAGCTACGCCGACAAGGACAGCATCGCCTTCGGCAGCCAGATCCGTACCTATACTCTACAACCCTACCGTCTGGTGAAAGATCACCGTACCAATTCCGAAATGGGAGATGTGGACGCCGTGCTTGGCGGACGTATCGATCAATTTCAACGCGACTATCTGCTGCACCAACATGGCCAGACACGCTAAAACCTCTTTACGCCCGCTTGCGGGCGCAGATTTCCGGCATGCACTGGAAATGGAAAGCCTGCGCGCCAGGCGGGGACGCTGTCCGCTGTCCCTGGTGCTTTTCGCGCCCGCATTCCAGAATGCGAACGGCAAGGAAACGGACGCCCGGGAATTGCTCCGTTGCATCGAACTTCATGCAAGTCCCTGTGATTCTTTGGGGCTTTTGCCAGGCATGCGCTATGCTCTTCTGCTTCCCG
>JAIRVN010000091.1 GCA_031253875.1 Deltaproteobacteria bacterium
AGACGCAATTTATTGCAAAAACTGCATATTTTTCCATAGCGCCACGTGCATGGCGGACCCAGCAACACAGCGCCGAAGCGAAGCCGCCGGACATCGGGCAGGCGTCGCAGCAGACGCCAGAGCGCCGTCAAACCAAGCCAGCGCGCCTGCGGCATGCGTTCGCTGCGGGGTAGCGCCCGGGCAAGACGCGCCAGCGAACAGGCATTGAAAAATCCCAGTATGACGCCCCGGGCCGCGACGCGCATCGCCTCCTCCAGCGCAGCGCAAGGATCGTCCAGTTCTTCAAGCGCGTCAAGCAGAGCTACATAGTCGAAGGTGTGATCGTCAAACGGCAGATGTCCGGCAACCCCCACCTGGTATGAAGCTTTGAAGCCGAGCCGCGCTTGCGCGCTTTCCAGTATGGGCTGGTTTTGCGCCAAACAGCTCACATCAAAGCCGCTTTCCCACAAAAACTCGCTGAACAGTCCCGTGCCGCAGCCCACATGGAGTATGGAACGGCCACGGCGCGGCCAGCGGCTCATGACGTGCTGCAAAAGCCGCTTCTGCTGCGCCAGGGCAAAGCTCCCCCGAGGCGAGGCGTACCACTGTTCCACAGACATGGCTGCTTCCTGTTTTTCCATGTTTGATTCATGGGGCAAAGCCGGAAAAAAAGCAAGATTGGCTTTTCGGCGGCTTTGGCGTAGACTTTGTTTGCTGTCGCGCCATGCCTTTTAACCCATAGGAAAGCAATCCATGCGAAGCCACAATATGACGCAGGGCCTCGAAAAGGCGCCCCACCGCTCCCTTTTGTACGCCCTGGGCCTGACCCGCGAAGAAATGCGCCGCCCTCTGGTGGGCGTTGTCAACGCCGCCAACGAGATCATCCCCGGCCATGTGCATCTGCACCGCATCGCCGAAGCCGTGAAGGCCGGAATACGCCTTGCCGGCGGTACGCCCGTCGAATTTCCCGCCATCGGCGTGTGCGACGGGCTGGCCATGAACCACGAAGGTATGCGCTTTTCCCTGCCCTCACGTGAAATCATCGCGGATTCCATCGAACTCATGGCCACGGCCCATCCCTTTGACGCTCTGGTTTGCATACCCAACTGCGACAAGATCACGCCGGGCATGCTCATGGCCATGCTGCGCCTGGATATCCCCGCCATCATGGTCAGCGGCGGTCCCATGGCCGCCGGCAACTACCAGGGGCAGCGCGCGGATCTCATCACCGTTTTTGAAGGCGTCGGGCGCGTGCGACGCGGTGACATGAGCGAGGAAGAACTTGAGGAAATGGCCGGCGGCGCCTGTCCAGGCTGCGGTTCCTGCGCGGGCATGTTCACCGCCAATACGATGAACTGCCTGGCGGAAGCCATCGGCCTTGCCCTGCCCGGCAACGGCACCGTGGCGTCAAGCTCTGCGGCGCGCGTCCGCCTGGGCAAAGAGGCCGGCATGCGCGTCATGGGCCTGCTCAAAGACACGATCCGTCCGCGTGACATCGTCACCCAGGCGGCCGTGCACAACGCCGTGGCTGTGGACATGGCCCTTGGCGGCTCCACCAACACGGTGCTGCACCTGCCCGCCATCTTTGCCGAAGCCGGACTCAAGCTGAACCTGGATATTTTTGACCGGATCAGCCGCTGCACGCCTAACCTGTGCAAGCTTTCCCCGGCCGGAAAGCACCATATCCAGGATCTCGACGCCGCGGGCGGCATCCAGGCCGTCATCGCCGCCCTGGACACAGGCGGGCTGATCAAAAACGAGGCCCGCACCGTCACCGGCCGTAACGTGGCGGAGAACCTTGCCGCCAACGCCTCGCGGGTGCTCGACGATTCCGTGATCAGGCCGCTGGATGCTCCCTATTCCAAAGAAGGGGGCCTCGCGATCCTGCGCGGCAACATCGCCCCGGACGGCGCTGTCGTCAAACAATCCGCCGTGGCCCCGGAAATGATGCAACGCACCGGACGCGCGCGCATCTTCCATTCGGAGGAAGAAGCCATGCGGGCCATCCTGGGCGGCGCGATCGTCAAAAACGACGTGGTCGTCATTCTCTATGAAGGTCCGCGCGGCGGTCCCGGCATGCGCGAAATGCTCTCGCCCACTTCGGCCATTACCGGCATGGGCCTCGGCAAGGATGTGGCTCTGCTGACAGACGGACGTTTCTCCGGCGGCACCAACGGCGCGGCCATCGGCCATATCTCGCCCGAAGCCGCGGAGGGCGGCCCCATAGGCCTGGTGCGCGAAGGCGACAGCATCCGCATTGACATCCCGGATCGCAAGCTCGATGTGCTGGTGGACGAGGCCGAACTTGCCCGTCGCAAGGCCGAACACACGCCGCTCGTGAAGGAAATCGCCTCTTCCTTCCTGCGCCGTTACGCGAGGCAGGTCAGTTCCGCCGCCACCGGCGCGATTATGCAGGATGCGCCATCACGCACATGAAAAAGCTTGACGCCCCACAACAGGACGCCATTGCTCCCATGCCTGTGCCGGTCCGCCACTGGCGTGCGGGCGCATGGCGCAATGTCGACGAAGCGGCGGCGCGCGATGTGACCCTGCGCATCCTGCACCAGGGCGGGGAAACCAGCTTATGGGCCTGCCCCCACGAGTGCGCGGAACTTGCAGCCGGACACGTCCTGCTGGATTGCCTGCACGACGCCGCGCCGGACTGTCCTTCTCCCCGCGGCCTTCCCCCTGTTGAGGTTCGGGAACGGGATGGCGTCTGGCACGTCACGCTTGTGCCGTCGGCCTCCGTTGTGCCGTCGGCCTCCGTGCCGCGGACGAAAGTCGCAAGTTTTGCAGGCCTGCGACCTGCGGGCATGCTGGCGCACATGGCCGAATTTATCCGTTTTCCCGGT
>JAIRVN010000093.1 GCA_031253875.1 Deltaproteobacteria bacterium
CATGACGCCGCTCGACGGGTTGCTCCAAAAGCGCGCCGCATCCCATTGCTCCCGTGTGGGGCCGAGCGTGAGCAAAACGCGCATGCCCGCCATATCCTGCGGAAACAGGACATTGAGCCCGGCAAGATAGATTTCGCGGATATCCGCCAGCCTGCCCTGCCCTTCGTCGCCACAGGCCACGCTCCCGCTTTCCGGCATCACAAACCGCGCTCCACGTTCCGTAAGCAACGTCACAGACGCCTGGGTGGCCGGATGGATCCACATGCGGGGATTCATGGCCGGGGCCAGCACCAACGGCCCCTGATGGACAAGCGCCTGACAGGCCAGCATGTCGTCCGCGAGTCCGTGCGCGAGGCGCGCCAGCGTGCTGGCCGTGACCGGGGCGACAACCATGACCTGGGCAACCCGGCCCGCTTCCAGATGCGCGAAGGGACCGGCATGCGCATCGAACATATCGCCATAGACCGGCGATGCGCCCAGGGCCTCAAAACTGAGAGGAGTCACGAAACGTCGCGCCGCAGGCGTGAGCGTGGCGCTGACCGTGACGCCGCAGGCGCGCCAGTGCCGCAGCAGATCCAGCGCGCGGAACGCCGCCGCCGAACCACACACGCCAAGGTGCAGGCGCGCGTCCTGCGGAGGACTGAATCGGAGATGGGATTCTATAGAACTCGTGGTGCTTGTATCCATTTACGGCACGTCCGTTCCGGGTGGGGAAGCGATATTTTTTGCGGGCAAAGAAACGGAAGGCAGATCCTCTTCATGCACTCTGACCAGAACGTTCTGCCCGCTGTCCACGCCGTAATACTCCCTGGCGGCCGCCAGCAGCCAGGGGAAAAGCGCGCGCAAATCAGCCCGTTGTCCGGTATGGGCCGCGTCGACCTTCCACACCTGTTTGCCAAGTTTTGCCCCATCCTCCGTCTTCGGCCCGGAAGACGCGCCGCCCTTTTTCGTGCGGCCGGACGGCGCGGGCGCCTTTTCCACAAGCCTGGCCTCAAGGCTCAAGCCGCAGGTATAGAATATATACGTTGTCGTCACCGGCACATAGTCGGGCATGGCCCTGCCCCAGCGGCCCCAGGGACGGTATACCACATAACCGCGTTGTTCCACGATAAGCGGTTCGCTGATACCGTAGTCGAGCAACGCGGCCAAATCCGCATCCTCAAGACCCTGTGCCGGAGTGCAGCCTTTCTCAGCCAGGCTGGCCGAGACCAACGCCGAGAATTCGCGGAACTGCAAGTCATCCGGGTGCATCTTCTGCCTGGCCGGCAACACCAGACAACGCTGGCCCGCCAGGCGTCCGGACTGCTCTGCTTCTCCGCACTCGGCAATGGCATTGATTTCCACCCTGACTTGACGGGCGCATGCGCCAAAAAGGCACGTGCTTATCAGCAGCGCAATCACCGAAAAAGTCCGCATCGTTCCGTCTCCAGCCGCAAGGAAAGCATGCGCCCGCAAGCGGCTCAGTACGCCACTCGTGCCCCCACTTGCCGCGCGGCTCTATTCCATGTATCTCAGACCGTCTAAAAAGACAACGCGAGCAGCGCATGCAACACGGCCCGGACGACTTTCTTCTTTCAAGCTATCGCTATGACCTGCCTGAAGCGCAGATTGCCCAGCATCCGCCGGCGCAACGCGGCGCATCGCGCCTTTTGGTGTTGAACAGGCGTACCGGACACGTCCGGCACAGCGCCTTTCCCAAGCTGGCCGATCATTTACCGCCGCGCGCGCTGCTGGTGGCCAACTCCTCGCGCGTGGTCGCCGCCCGCCTGTCAGGCTCGCGTTCCACCGGCGGCAGAGTCGAATGCATGCTCCTCACCCCCCTGCCGCTGATGCTGGAAAACGCCAGGGACACAGGAAACGGCTCTTTCCAGGCCGAGGTGGAATGTCTGTTCCGCAACGCCAAAAAAATACGGGAAGGCGAAACCCTCGTCTTCGGCCCCTTGCGCGTGGCCGTGCTCGAACGCGGCGTCTACGGGCGGCGTCGGACGCTTCTTGAATGGCAGGGCAGCCTGGGTCGGCATTTTGCGCACGAGGGGCATATCCCCCTGCCGCCGTATATCCGCCGTGCGGATGCCCCGGAAGACGCCGAACGGTACCAGACCGTCTATGCCAGAGAGGAGGGCTCCATCGCCGCGCCCACGGCGGGCCTGCACTTTACCCGCGACCTGCTGCATGCGCTGACGGAACGGCACTTCGCCTGGGTGGAAATATGCCTGCATGTGGGCTACGGCACCTTCAGCCCCGTGCGCTGCAAAGACATCCGCAACCACCACATGCATAGGGAATATTTTGTCATCAGCCCGGAAAACGCCCACGCCGTGGCCCAGGCGAAATCCGACGGCCGCCCTGTCATCGCTGTGGGAACCACGGCGGCCAGAGCGCTCGAAGCTTGCGTCGCCGCCTGCGGCACACCGGCCGCCTTCAAGGGTTGGACGGACATTTTCCTGTATCCTGGCGCTGAATTCCGGGTGACGGACGGTCTGATCACCAACTTTCATCTGCCGGAATCCTCTCTGCTGATGCTGGTTTCCGCCTTTGCGGGACGCAAAAATATTCTCAGTGCCTACATGGAAGCTGTACAGCATGCATACCGCTTTTTCTCCTACGGCGATGCCATGCTGATTGTGTAAGTTCAAGCAAGGAAAAAGACATGTCGCGAATTGTATTCATCGAGGAACGCTGCAAAGGCTGCCTGCTGTGCGCCGGCGTGTGTCCCAAAAGCATCATCCGCCAGTCCGCACGCATGAACCGCCAGGGCTATCGTGTGGCGGAAACGGGCGAAAACGCGGAGGCGTGCGCCGGCTGCGCCGGTTGCGCCGTCATGTGCCCGGATATGGCCATTCGCGTGTTCAAGACCAAAAAAATGAAAAACTCCAAGGAGGCGCGCGCATGAACACCGCCCCCGAACGCATCCTGACGCGCGGCAATGAAGCCATCGCCTATGGCGCGGTCGATGCGGGCTGCCGTTGTTATTTCGGGTACCCCATCACTCCGCAGAACGAAATCCCGGAAATGCTCTCCCGCCTGCTGCCCGAGGCAGGCGGCCAGTTCGTGCAGGCTGAAAGCGAAATAGGCTCCATCAACATGGTGCTGGGCGCGGGAGCCTGCGGCATCCCGGCCATGACCTCCTCTTCCAGCCCCGGCATTGCGCTCATGCAGGAAGGCATCTCCTATATGGCCTGCAGCATGCTGCCCGGCGTCATCGTCAACATGCA
>JAIRVN010000145.1 GCA_031253875.1 Deltaproteobacteria bacterium
GATGCATTCCTGAAAAAGTATAAAGGTGGCGATCCTGCTGCCGGCAGCCGGAATAGGCAGGCCCGGAAAAAATTTCTTGCTGGTGGTCGCCTGGTTGGCCGACACGGTGAAGCGCGCGAGGCGCAAGGCGCCGCAAACCGCGAAAACAAAGGCCGCAGCCATGCCCAAGCGGCCGAAGGCCTGCAGATGCCACTGCCAGAGGACAAGCGCAGGCGCAATGCCGAAGGCCGCCAGATCGGCCAGACTGTCGTACTGCACGCCGAACTCGCTGGCCGTATTGGTCAGGCGCGCCACTTTGCCATCCAGGCCGTCCATGAACGCGGCAAAAAGAATGGCCATGGCCGCGCCGTCAAAGTCGCCGTCCAACGCCCAAATCATCCCGAGAAAACCGGCAAAGAGGCTGGCGGTGGTCAGGAGGTTGGGCAGTATGTACACGCCTTTATGGATGCGCTTCGGCGCATCGGCGTGGGGGGCATTTTCTTCGGGCATACGGTATCAAACCCGCCTTCGGGCCTTGTCATCAGTTCCGGGAGAGCGTCATTTTGCGGGCCACGATGCTCTGAGCCGCAAAGACCTGATCTCCCACCGCACATGCCGGAGTATAACCAGCGGGAATAAAAAGATCAACCCGCGAACCAAAGCGTATCAATCCGTAGCGCTGCCCGCGCGCCAGCCGGTCGCCCTCGTCCGTGCGGCACACGATACGCCGCGCAATAAGTCCGGCGATTTGCACCATGATCCAGGTTTCGCCGTCCGTATCCCGCAACAGATAGGCGCAACGCTCGTTGTCCGTGGAAGCCTTGTCAAAGGAGGCGTTGAGGAACTTGCCGGGATAATAGCGTATGGCCTCGACCTTGGCCTGCACAGGCGAACGGTTCACATGCACGCTGAACACGTTCATGAAGATGGCGATGCAGGTGCGTTCCTCGCCGGTGAAGGGGTCTTTGCGCGGCCCGATGCCGATAACCTTGCCGTCCGCCGGACTGACGGCCAAATCCGGCGCGCCGGGCGTCACCCGTTCCGGATCGCGGAAAAAGTATGCGGAAAACCAGGTGAGCACAAGAAAGACGCACGCCGCAAACAGGCAGCCGACCAGCGCGAAAATGCAGGAGGAAAAAGCGCACAGACCGATAAAGGGCCAGCCTTCCGGGGTAATGCCGACAGATGGGGTACGCATGCGGATTCGTCTTTCTCCTTGCAAACAGTTTCGGACGGCAGGCGTCAGTATAGCACAGAGCATCCCGTATACAAAGTGAAAAAAATGGACTATGCCAGACGTATTCCACGCCGGGGCGACTGTTGCCCCGGTTGAGCATCGGAGGTTCTCGCATGTTTTCCGCGCGCATTGTTGCGTGTTGTCTGCTTCTTGCCGCGCTTTCCGCCTGTGCCGCCAACCGGGGTTCCCCGGACGGAAACGCCGGGGAACTGAACCTGGAGGATCTGGCGGGCCGCACCTACTATCTTGTCAGTATGGATGGGAAAAATTTTGCAGGGGCCAACGCGCCGGAACTCAGTTTTACCGAGGCAGGGCGCGTGACCGGTCGCGCATGCAACCGTTTCAGCGGAACGGTGAACATTGTGAACGGCACGTTGTCGGCGAAAAACGCGGCGCTAACCCGCATGGCCTGCCCGCAGCCCTTTCTGAATGAGCTGGAGCAGACGCTGTCCGACATGTTGCAGCACGGAACGCGGGCAAGGCTGGACAGCCGGCAGTTGATTTTGGCTCGGGACGGTCATACCCTGGTGTATGCATTGTCGTCTCCCAAACCGTGAGGCTCCTGACAGAGCCTTGGGGCAAGGCCGCAGCAAAAACGTCTGACGGGCGTCTCAAAGTCCATCTGTTTAGGGACGTTCCGGCTTTTTGGGTCGCAGCGGTATGGTGCGCGGATCAAAGCGGGTGATGGCCCAGGTCAGGGCCAGGGCGTAGAGTATCGCGCAAATGCCGATCAGGGCGTCCCAGGGCGGCGGAGCGCCGAGCGCGATGCGTATGAGCAGGGTGGCAAGGACAAAACCCACGTTGCGGAAGGTGGCATGGAAATTGTGCATATAGCGCTGGGCGATGAGCACCAGGGCCACGTCCGCGAAGATGAGCACGGTATAGATGGTTTCGAAGAAACGCGTGTTGTTGCCCGTGCTGTAAAAAAGCCAAAGATCCTCAACTCCCACGCAAAAGAAAAAGACCAGCAGCGTAAGTCCGAGAATTTTTTTGGATAGCACATACCGCATGCGCATGTCGCTTTCCATGCGGCTGGTGGGCTGTGGCAAACGCTGATAGATGCCGAGACAGATAAAAATACCCAGCGCTGCCGCGCCGAGTATGCCGATATGGAGGATGGGCCGCCAGTCCAGGACGATGTTGATGGATTCTTGCAGATGCGTCAGTTCTTTGAAGGCGTTACGCAACAAGATGAGTGCCAGAATCTGGAATTGCTTGATCAGCGCTCGGGAAAGCGAACAGGAAATGATAAAGACAAGGCTGAGCAGTTCAAGAATGAGAATGAGCGTAAACGCCAAGTTAATGGCTTCCAGATAGTTGTCCGGCGTGTGCGCGGCAAGACCGGGCGGCAGAATGCCCAGGCGTTTCGCCTCTATGCCGGCAAGCGCCGCGATGAAAGTCCAGAAGATCCAGGTGGACAGGCGGCGCTGTGGTGTGGGATGCTCCACAGCGTGGTGCATGGCGTCAAAGATGTTGCCAAAAAATTCCAGAATGCGCAGAATCATGTGTTTCTCGGCGCCTCCTTATTCGAGTTGCCAGTCCTTGATGCGCACATCCACGGACGGCGCGCCGTTCCAGGTATCCATGCGCGGCGTGTATGCAAGGCGGATATGCCGGCCGCGCACGCTGTCCGGCAGGGCTTCGGCCTGCCGCCAGGCTTTGGCGTGCAGCGTAATGCCGCAGCTTGTGTCTTCCACCTCAAGCACCACATGTTTTTTTTCCGAACCGAAGGTGCGTCGTTTACGTATCGTGAGCAGCGGCGACACGAAGACCGGTTCCGCGTTGCCGCTGCCAAAAGGCTGAAGTAATTCTAGTTCTTTGAGAAAAACAAGATCCACGGCTTTGTCAAAGCTCAGTTCTCCGTCCAGGATCAGGCTGGCGCTCAACGGCGCGTCCCCCAGGCATGCGCGCGCCACGGCATCAAAGCGCATCCGCAATGTTTCCAGCTTGCCGCATTCCAGGCGCAGACCGGCGGCCAGCCTGTGTCCGCCGAAGTTGAGAAAAAGTTCCTCAAGACTGCTCAAGGCCTCATACAGATCGAACTCGTAAATGGAACGTCCCGAGCCTTTCAGGCTGTCCTGGTCGTCACAAAGAATCAGCGTGGGGCGGTACATATCCTCCACGATGCGCGAAGCCACAATGCCGATGATGCCTGGATGCCAGTTGGGATTATAGAGCACAAGACCCATTGCGGAACTATGTTCCCGGGCTTGCGCGCTCGCTTCCAGATACATGCGCTCTTCCTCGTCGCGTAGCCGGGTGTTCAGGGCATCCAGGGTGCGCGCCAACTCAAGCGCTTTATCGTAG
Organism: Deltaproteobacteria bacterium; assembly: GCA_031253875.1. Taxonomy (GTDB): domain Bacteria; phylum Desulfobacterota; class Desulfovibrionia; order Desulfovibrionales; family Desulfovibrionaceae; genus WRKB01. The sequence goes on from JAIRVN010000145.1 coordinate 3,524, forward strand.
TCCGCGGCACAGAGCAGATCAAAGGCCAGGCTGGCCTGGCCAAGACGTCCGGCTGCGTTG
>JAIRVN010000155.1 GCA_031253875.1 Deltaproteobacteria bacterium
AGGTCGTGCGCATATAATAATCCAGGCCGCGCACCAACCGATGATTCAACGCGAACGGCACTTGCAAGGCCTTAAGCAGGCCAAGTGTACAGTCAAAATGCTCGCGGCAATCCGGACAGTTGTGTTCCATGATGCGCGGCGCGGCGTCCGCATGCGCGCGGCAAGCGGCGACTTTGCAATCCAGAACGCGCAAGGGGTTTGTTTCCATGCGGCGGCGGCAATCCTCGCAGAATACCGATGCTTCCAGCGAATGCAGGTATTCCGTGAGCACCATGCGATACGCCGGACGGCAGGCGGAACAGCCCAGGGAGTTGAGTTGCAGCGCTGCGTCCGCAATGCCGATTTCCCGTAAAAATGCCGTCAGCATGCTGATGACCTCGGCATCCGTCTGTGGAGCATACGCGCCCAGGCATTCGCAGTTAATCTGGTGGAACTGGCGCATACGGCCTTTTTGCGGACGCTCGTAGCGGAACATGGGGCCAAAGGAAAAGAGCTTGGAAACACTTTCCTTGCTATGCAGACCGGAGGCGATGTAAGCCCGCATGACGCCGGCCGTGGCTTCCGGTCTCAGAGTCAGCAAACGCTGTTTCCGATCCGGAAAGGTATACATCTCCTTTTGCACAACATCCGTCTCTTCGCCGATGGAGCGGCAAAACAGCTCGGTATGCTCCAAAACAGGCGTACGCAGCTCCATGTAGCCGTAGCGACCGAACACCCGATGCGCAGCCGCTTCTATGGCCGTAAAACGGCTGCTCTCCGGTGGAAAAAGATCCGCAAAGCCTTTGATGCTGGAAATCGTCCTCATACTCTCTGCTCCCTAGAAGAAGCATAACGCGTAACAAACATATCGCGCAGCTTGCGGATGTTGGACGCCTCGTCAAAGAGTTCCAGCGCCAGCTTGCGACCGTTTACGGCCATGCGGCGGGCTTCATCCGGATGGGCGCTCATGTACAGCACGGCCTCGGCCAACGCCGCAGCGTCCCGTTGCGGTACCGTAATGCCTGTTTCTCCGTTGCGCACGATTTCCGGAATGGCGTTGACCCGGGTGCTGATTACCGGCAGACCGAAGGCCATGGCTTCAATGATGACATTGGGAATGCCGTCGCGCTCCCCGCTGGGAGCAATAACACAAGGCGCAACGAAAATATCGTGTGTTTCCAGCAGCTTCGGCAGTTCATTATGCGACACAAGCCCCGGCATCCGTACCTGTTGCTCCAGGCCGAGCGCCGTGCGCATCCTGGCCAGTTGCGGTCCTTGATAGCCGCCGGTGGCAAGGCCGCCGCCGCCGATAAGCGTCAACGTGCAGGAAAAATGCTTATCATGCAAAATCTTACACGCTTCAAGCAAATATTCAAAGCCCTTGGTTGCGGAAAAACGCCCGACAGCCAGAAGACGTACCGGGGACGCAAGGCATACGGGCAGGCATTGTGCCTTCCGCAAGGTCAGGCTGTTGTAAATAAGGTCAATCTTGTCCCGCAAAGCGGGAGAAAGCATGTGTTGCATACGTGCTTTATCCGCCTGGTTGTTGGCCCGGATGAAGAGACACTGGGTCATCTTGTCAAGCAGATCGGGCTCGGCGGGTTCCAGATTGTCGCCGCGCGCAGCCAGAGAAAAAGGAATTCCCGAAAGACGCGAAGCCGCCCAGGCAGCCGTAGCCGCGCCCCTGGGCCAGGGCGCATGGATAAGATCAATGCCGGCTTCAGTAAACAGACGGGCCAAATAGATACCTGCCAGAAAACCCCACAAGACTTCCGCGGCGGATTCCACGTTCAGCCAGCTCCGGCAGACCATTTCCCGCATCAGGCCGAGCGTGCCGCGAGGCTGCACACAAAGCCGCCAGAGAAAGGCACAAAAAAAGCGCCCCAAGGCTCGCATGCCGAAACTGCGGGTCTGACAGGCGACCGCCCGCATTTCATCGGAACATTTACGCAGTGAACGGCCATAGAGGGTGTAGACCGTCAGCGGCAGGCCCGCTTTTTTCAGTTCTTCCACTTCCCTGAAAATGAAGGGCTGGGTGAACACCGGATACCAGAGCAGCACATAGGCCACATGCGGCATGGGCACAACGCGCTGCCGCGTATATTCCAGGGGCATCAATACCTCCAGTCGCCGCCGCAAGATGCGTCGGTTCCACCTGTACGCGAGGCGGCGTGCTCTGTATTCCATGTTTGCCGCAGCTCATCAAATGTGCGGCCTTGCACGGCAGCCCAGCCGGTCAACCAGCGCAGATAGCTGCGGATCTTCTCCAAAAAACGTTCCACCGCAGCCACATCCGGCAAGTGCGGCGTGCCGCCCGGCATCATTTCCGAGGAATGCCAGGTCAGCGACAGCACCTTCCCCCCCCGGGCGAGATAGCGTTTTGTCACAGCCTTCATCGCCCATAGGGGATGATAGACCGGCAACAGGGCCAGTACTCCCCATCGCCACAAGGAAGACGCAAGACGCATGCGCACACCCCCCCCGGCGCCGGCAGACGGACGCACATGCCGCAGACATGCGCAAAGCGGTATGCAGCTCAAGGGCACTTCCAGCAGCGCGCGGCCCTGCACATTGACCACATAGGGATCTGCAGGCGCATAAAAATGATCCGGCCCCTGCGGCGCATAATGCAGGGGCCGCACCGACGCGTCGACCAAAACGCCCGCCTCGGCCAACAACGGCCAGTGCCAGCGATGCAGATCCCATTTGCCCATGCGAAAACTCGTCAACGGCATCCCCAGAAACGCCCGGCCTGCTGCAAAGAGATTTTCCAGGCGCGCCTGGAGCAGGCTTGCAGGCGCCCGGCCCGGCGATTCGTAGTCCTGCCCATCCTCACTGCCCGCCGCAACGGGCGGTGTGTTCCAATGGTGCAAGTGCGCGCCGATTTCCACCCGGTGCCGCGCGCACATACCCGCCAGACTCCGGCAAGCCGCTGCATCGGTAAAGACGCTATGCGTACAGAGCAGGCTTACCGGCAGCGCAAACTCCAAAAGCAGCGGCGACAGGCGCGCCAATCCGGCCACATTGCGCACTGTGGGCTTCGTCCGGGCATAGGCGCCCCGGAAAAGTCCCTCTTCTTCCACATCTATGCTGAGCACAAGCTCCACGGACACGGCGGGCGCAACCATCACCGCTCCGTGCGCCGCACGGCGTTGAAGCGCTCCACATACAAGGTATACAGCGCCCGGATATTCGCTGGCGGATCAAACATACGCCGCACAAGCCGTTTGCCCTCCTCCGCCATCGCCATTGCCTGATCGCGCTGTGTGGTCAGCATGCGGATGGCGTCGGCCAGCGCGCGGGGGTCGTTCGGCTCAATGAGTATTCCCGTCTTGTTATGCAACACAATTTCACCTATGCCGCTGACATTCGTGGCCACAACAGGCATCCCCTGCGAAAGCGCCTCAATGATCACATTGGGGATGCCGTCGCGGTCGCCTGTTTCTGTCACCACGCAGGGCGCGGCCAGCATATGGTGGCTTGCCAACAAGGCCGGCATCTCGTCATGCGGCACAAAACCAGGCATGGACACGCAGTCCTCAAGCTGCAACCGGGCGCGCAGCTTGCGCAACGGAACGCGCAGCCAGCCATCGCCCACCAGCGTGAGCCGGCAGGGAAAAGCTTCGCGTTTCAGGCGCGCCATGGCCGTCATGAGGTGCGCAAAACCTTTTGTGCGAGCAAAGCGCCCCACGGCCAGAACCTTGTAAGGCGGCTCCGGCGCTGCTCGGGCGAGCGGTT
>JAIRVN010000242.1 GCA_031253875.1 Deltaproteobacteria bacterium
GGCCCGGCCGAAGCGCGCGTCGTCTTCCTGACCGTAGGTGGACGGCTCGGTATAGAGCACATCCATGATCAGGCCGGCGGCCCCGGCGCGGGCACAAAAATCCACCAGCGCGGAATACACCTCGCGCGGCCAAGGCCAGCCCAGGCCCTGCTCCTTCTGCATCCAGTCCAGGCTGGCCTGATCCAGGGCAATAATCACGATTGCGTCGCTGGACGGCAAAGGCCGTGCCACCTGGCGCATGCGCCAGTCCCAACTGATTCCCTCGGGCCGCACAAGAAAATCCAGGCGCCAGCAGACAAAAGCCAGCAAGGCCGCCGCCAGGGCAATGAAGACGGCGGCTCCGCGTTCTCTGGACAAAATGTTCTTCATTCCCGCCAAGGCGCTATCTCACGTTGGCAAGCGCGGCCTGAAAACGCTCCTGGCGTACCGGGTTGGCCGGCACGCTGCCGGAAACTCCCAAGGCCTTGAGCCGATCCGCCGGAGACGGATGGGTTTTGCCGAAACCCGCACCGGGAGTCAAACGGGCGCTCATGTTGCGCAACATGGATGCCAAGGCGGCTTCGGAATAGCCCGCTCCCCGAAGGATGGCCAGCGCCGCCTGGTCGGCTTCAAGTTCCGCGCCGCGCGAATAGCCGTTCACAGCCATGGTTTGCACCATGTCGCTGATGGCGCCGCCGAAAAGGCTGTTGAGCGAACTCAGCGACACCGGGCTCGGCGCTGTGGAGGCCGCGATGGAGCCGAGGGTCATCAGGGCTTCGGTTTTGCGGGCCTGCTTGATGCTGCCGACGCCGTGACGCAACTGGACATGGGCGATTTCATGCGCCAGTACGGCCGCCAGCTCGTCTTCGTTGTTGGTGCATTGCACCAGGCCGCGCGTAACAAGGATCAAACCGCCAGGTGCGGCAAAGGCGTTAACTTCCGAGCTCTCCAACAACAAAAAGTGGTAGCCGCCATATGTGTTCGGCATGGTGGAATACTTGGCCAGGCTCTGGCCGAGCAGGTTGAGATAATCGTCCGCCGCGGGCGCGCGCAAGGGACGGTACTGGCCCAGCAGGGTCGCAGCAACGCCCCGCCCCAAGTAATATTCCTGTTCGGGGCTGAAGTCTTCCGCGCTTTTTGCGAGCGTCGGCGCGGCCTGGACGGTTGAGGACGCAATGTTGATTGCTGTGCCGGCGGGACTCACGCAGCCGCTCACGCACAGGCACAGGCCGAATACGAGCAAAGAAAGGGCATGTGTCTTCACTTTGCTCCTCCGTTGCGGCCTGCACGCAGGAATTGTTCGCTGTCAGCAGGCGACACGACAAAGCCCGCCATCATATCCACCGTGGCGTAGTCCGCGCCGGAGTGCGAGCCCCGGTAACTGGCTTCGGTCTGCTGGGTAAACCCCTTGCCTGCCAGGGCCACTTCGGAGGAACCGGCGCTTACCGCCGCGCGGCTTGATCCCGCCCCCAGCGATACCGTGCTGGCGCGCAGAGCGGAAACAGGCAGCCAACCTTGTTTTCCTCCGGCTTTCACTCTGGCCCACGCGCCTTCTTCGCTCATCAACGTAATGGATGTGCCGCTGCCGAGCGTTTCCACGGTCTTGCCGAGGAAGGAGGGACTGTCGCGCAGTACGGCATCTCTGACGGTATTCATGGTACTGGCAGACATGGCCGTTGCCAGGAGCAAAAATGCCCCCAGCGCGATCATGCAGGCCAGCGTCCGCCTCAGCGTCTTTCTCATGGATCCTTACCTCCCGTATGCTGTTGCAGTTGTCCCGTCAAAACCTGACACACGCTAGGCTTTTGACGCCGCGGCAAGTTGAATGAGCTTGTTCCCTTCGGGGGTTTGCAGAACAGCGCGCAGCGACCGGACGACCGTGGCGTCGTACGCGTTGGTGTCCTGCTCCAGTATGGAAAGCACCTTTTCCACCGGCATGCCGGGCCGGTACGAACGGGGCCGCGCCATGGCGGCGAAGGCGTTGGCCACAGCCAACACCTTGGCATCCATGCTGATCTGGTCAACGGTAAGCTTCTGCGGATATCCACTGCCGTCCAGGCGTTCGTTCATTTGGTAAATGGCATCCACCACGGGCAGATCAAATTCGATCTGGGCAAGCACGTTCCTGGTATGTTCCACATGGCTTTCCACTATCTTTTTCTCTTCATCCGTCAACTGGCCGGGCTTGAGCAGCAGTTCGCGCGGCACAAAGGCCTTGCCGATCTGCGAAAGGTTGGCGGCCACTTCGATGGTCTGCGCATCGCGCTCGGGCAACTGCAAGGCTTTGGCAATCATGCCCGCCAGCTTGGCCATGATGCGCGAATGCCCGCCCAGGAAAGGATCGGATGCTTCAATGGCGGAAATGAGCGCGTCAATGGTCTGTTGCACGGCGCGGCGTCCGCGTTCTTCAGCTTCCACGGTCTTGGTGATGTCGCGGTAGACGGACACGATCCCGGTAATATGCGACGCTTCTTCGTCGCTGCGGAGCGGCGATTTGGATATCTGGAAAATATAGCGTCTGGACTGCAGCCACAGGGTTTCCACAATCATGACGTGCTCGCCCCCCATCAGCACACGCTGATCCGAGGCGGCAAGGCGCTTGGCCGTATCAAAACCGAAGATGGCTGTTACATCCAGCCCCACGGTACTTTCAACATCGCGTCCCACCACCTTGGCAAAAGCCAGGTTGACATAACGGAAGACACCCTTGGCATCCGTCAGGGCAATGGGGTCGGTGATAGTGCTGTTGATACCGTCAAGCAGGCGTTTTTGTTCGCCGATGACGGTATTCATTTCCCGGAAGCGGTCCGCTACCTCACGCTGATCGCGGCCCATCAGCCACCACCAGGCGGCGCCGCCCATAAGCAGAATGACCAGGCCCATCAGCGCGGCAAGGCCGTAGGCAATGCGGAGGTTGGCCTCCAGGGGCGCACGGGTGGAGCCGTAGTCACGTTCCTGGACAATCCACCAATCAATGCGCGCCACCTTATGCCCGTAAGAATACACCTGGCCGCGCCCCATCAGCGACGCGCGCACGGCGAAAGGCACATGGCCGTCGGCGCCCGGCGCGAAATCTCGCACGTCGCGAAGCGCATCCCCCTTGGGAGTGACGTCTTGAAAGCTCACATATCCCTTCTGGATCAGGTACGACTCCGTGCCTTTGTCCGAAAGCGGCCCCGATGCCAGAATATCCCCCAGCTTGGAAGAAATGGCCTTGGTCAGCATGAGCGCCGATACCGGACGCGGTTCTTTGCCTTCATATTGCGGCGCGTTGATCGGGAAGAGCATATCCAGCATCAATCCCTGCGGACTGGTGCGCACCGGACAAAAGACAGCGTGTCCGGTTTCCAGCACTCTTTTCACCAGGGTCTGCTGTTCCGGGCCTAAGGGCTGGGTTACCGGAGTGGTGGACATATAGGTTTCGCCACGCCTGTTCAACACGCGCCCGGCGAAAAAGTCGGAATAGCTCACAAATTCGCTGAGCAGATTGCGCATCAGCGGCAGTTGCGCTGCCATCTGGCTCCCTTCGTCTTCCTTGTCCCTGGCGGTCGGCACCAACAGTACGCCGATATCCGCGCCCAGCTGATCTACTTCAGAAGCGAACACCTTAAAAATATCCGCTCCGATGAGGCGATCGGCCTGGCTGGACATGCCCGTAAGCCAAGCGGACGCGCTGTCCGCGCGGCTCATCCCCAGTAGAACGTCTTTTTGCTGCAAGGCGCTCTCAAAATCTTTCTCCATGCGCTGGGCAATCAGCACAGCGGCGCCGGCCACCGCAAGAAGCAATACGGTCAGCACGGTGATCCCGAAGGCACGGGTACGCGAGCGACTGGACGCCATATTGGCCCCACTCCCTTGGCTCTTCACTGTTTCCATCGCAATAACTCCCGGATACACAACTACGTTATTGTTTTTTTGGCACCATATGCACCCAACGATAATTCTCACTGACGGAAAATTGCGGCCTGTAATGCGTCAGCCGCGTGTGCGGCAGGACAAGGTTGCTCAGGTTGTCAAGTATGTAGGCGTTCCCTTCAAGATATACAGCCAGGACGGCGTGCGCGAGATTGCGGATAACGTCGGTAACCACAACGATGCGCATGGAATCCGGGTCAACGCCAAGCTGTTTCAACGCATAATATTTTATAATCGAGAAGTCTTCGCAGTCTCCGGATTTTTTCATGAATTCTGCCGGCGTCGCCCAATAATCCAGTACCCCGTAGGCTTCCATGTCCGTGCGATAGGGAAAACGGTTAAAGAATTTGTTGACCGCAACGAGCTGGTCCATGCGTTTTTGTCCTTTCAGGGCATCCCGTGTGGCCGGCCAGGAAGCAGCCAGACCCACGGGATTGTCCAGGGCGGATTTTTTCCGCTCCTCCGCCACAACCCGTTCCCATTGCGGCGCATCCTTCAATTTGCTGCGAAACTCAATGGTTCCGAAAAGGTTTACTCTGGCAGCCGCACCCTCGGTGCGCGTCCATTCTTCCTTCCCGGCCGGTTCCGCAGCGGGCGTGACCGGGGCGCCCGCGCCGTCAGCCGCGCTCGGAGGCCGATCCGACTCCGCCGGCTCCTTCGGAGCGGGGGAGGAAATGCCGGGCGCGACAGGCGGAGCATGGCCGGAGTCTCTGTGCGGCAACACGATTTGTCCGGGCTTTCTGGCCGGAGCGCCTTGTGTCGCCGCTGCCCACAGTTGATCCAAAAACATTTGCGATACCCGCTCCGTCGAATCCAAACCCTCGTCTGCAAAGCCGCCGGGGGGAAAAACGCACGACAGACACACGCAGCACAACAGCAGGCAAAGAACCCGGCATGCACGACGCGTACGCCGTGAGACTGTTTTTTCGCCCGCCATCAACGTTCTCGTAACGCATTCTGCCTGGCCTTCAAAATGGGCTTGAGCAGATAATCAAGAACACTCTTCTTTCCGGTCAGAATATCCACAGAGGCCGTCATGCCCGGAATAATGGGCAGGCTTTCCCCGCGGTACACAATCGCGTTTTTCTTGGTCCGCAGTTTTACAAGGTAATAGGTCTCGCCCTTCTTGTCTTCGATGGTGTCCGCGCTGATTTGCTCCACCTCGGCTTCCAGGCCGCCGTAAATGGAAAAATCATAGGCGGTTATCTTGGTCACCGCTTTTTGGTTCGGGTGCAGAAACGCAATATCCGTGGGTTTGATGCGGGCTTCGATAAGCAAGGTGTCGTCCAGCGGCACCAGTTCGATCACGTTTTCACCGGGCTTGATCACGCCGCCGACGGTATTGATCAGAATACGCTTGACAGTGCCGCGCATGGGAGCGCGCACATCCATACGCTTGGTGCGATCGCCGCCGAAAGCCAAGGTTTCGCGTATGCTGTTGAGCTCCAGTCGGCGCTTGTTGATTTCTTCCTGGATCTGGGACGCTTTTTCGGATTTGCGCTGGGTGATGCGCTCCTGTATTTCCTGCGCTCCATTGCGGGCGCGCGCAATGGACTGCGCCACGCCGGCAACGTCACCCTGCAGCGTGGCCACCTGCTGTTCAAGTTTCAAATAGTCCACACGGGAAAACGAGCCTTTGAGCATCAGGGGTCTGGCAATATTGCGCTGTTCCATGACCAGGCGCAGATTCTCCTCCAGTTGTCCTCGGCGCGCCTGCGCTTCCGCCATTTCATTATTCTTTTGCTCAAGTTGGGCTTCCAGGGCGCGCATTTCGCCTTCAAATTGCATCTTCCGCGCATTATACAGCGACAGTTGATCGGTGATGATCTGCAGGTGCGCGTTTTCCATGGATTTGGGGAACACAAGCTCGGTTCCGTTGCGCTCCGCTTCCAGGCGCAAAATAGCGGCTTCCGCCTCCGCCTGCTTGTTCAGATTATCGCGCACCGTACTTTCAGCCTGCTCGTTGGATACGCGCGCAAGCACCTGATTTTTTTCTACTATCTGGTTTTCGGCAACCAGCATTTCCGCCAGCAGGCCGCCTTCCAGATTCGAGATCTCCTGAATGCGCTGCGATGGGATGACCTGGCCGTTGCCGCGCGTCACTTCGTCGAGCTCCGCAAAAGCGGCCCATATCACGGCAATGAAAAAAAACGCGAAAGTGGCTATGGAAACGATATATGCCAAAGGATGCCCCTTGCGATACAACGCGGCATCAACTTCACTCATATACTGAAGATCTTCGGGATGCCTGGCCAAGCTTGACATAGCTTTCTCCTC
>JAIRVN010000081.1 GCA_031253875.1 Deltaproteobacteria bacterium
TTCGACCGTTCCGGCACCACGCATATCGGCAAGTATGTCATCAACCACAGTTTTATTATTCCCGGCTTGGTCGGGGTAATAACCTCGTGTATCTTCGGATGGGTGTTCGCGGCCATGTACGGCTACATCTGATGCGGACAGTGGGGCGCTGAATTTTCGAATTATTCAGCGCCTTCCTTTGCAAAAGCCCCGTTGCCGGGGCTTTTGGTGTTGTGTTGAGGTTACGCAACAACGCTCAGTCGCGTGCCGATGCCGCGATCGCCCAGCGCATCCGCGCGCAGGCCGGCTTGCGGCTGCGAAGCTTGCTGCATGCCTGCGGAAGCTCCTTCCATAAGTTTACTGACCAGATTGGCCTGGGTTTCGAGGGCGCTTTTTTGCATCGCAAGGCCGAAGACTTGTTGCGTACTCGCGCCACTGATACCTTCCATGGCATCCTCCGTCCGATCTTGTGCCGAAAACGCGGACGGACCCCATGCCCGGCGGCGCAGCTCGACACTATGCATATCGGCGGCATGCGGGAATGCTTTAGGGCTGATCCGCGGCCGGGACTTTTTTCGTCAGCCGGAAGAGCACAAACTCCGGCGGCATGGCGAAACGCGCCGGATAGCCGCTCCACAGGCCCGCACCGGCGCCGACATACAGGATCATGTTGTCGAGCGTATACAGGCCATACAGGTAGGAATCGTTCAGAGCTTTTACCAGGGGTTGGATGGGCAGCGCCTGTCCGCCGTGCGTATGGCCGGAAAATTGAACCCACACGCCATGCCGGGCATGCGCCGCACTGCCTGCGGGCCGGTGGGCGAGCACGATGCGCGGCGCGTCTGCCGGGATCCCGGCCAGGGCCTTGCCGATATCGGGCTCTTCGAGTCCGAACCGCGCCGCGGCCTCATCGCTCACGCCCGCGAGGACGAGCGGCCGGGAACGGATCCACAGCACCGCATGTTCATTGACAAGCATGCGTATGCCAAGCGCCGCCAAGGACTCCCGCCATTGGGCAAAGCCGGAATAATACTCGTGGTTGCCCGCACAGGCCCATACGCCGTAGCCGGCACGGAGCTTCGCCAACGGGGCTGTGTCCGCGCGCAGTTCCCGCACGCTGCCGTCAACGATATCACCCGTGATGCACACGAGATCAGGCTTGAGCGCATTGATGCGCGCGACCAGCTCTTCCGTGCGCGGCGCGTGAAAAAGCGGTCCGATGTGCATATCCGTGATATGCACGATGCGCAGGCCTTCCAGTTCCGGCGGCAGGTTCGCAAGCGACAGATCAATATGGCGCAGTTGCGGGCTGGCGGTGCCTTGCCACAAGCCGCAGGCGCTGATCAGCATGGCCGCGCACATAAACACGAGAGCGCTTTTCGGGTGCATGGGCAGGCAGGCTCCGAAGCGGAGCGCCACGCCCTGTGCGGCCCAAAAGGCCAACAGCAGAAAAAACAACGCCGTCACGGCGACATTCCACCAGCCGCTTGCCAGAAGAAGCCAGTCGGGCAGGCTGTTAATGGAAAACGTTCCCCGGATCAGGCGGAAGAGGGCCATTTTCATAGCTCCCGCCATGATCAGCGCGTACCAGACGATCTGCCAATGTGTTGCCAGCGGAAGCGGACAGACAAGACGCCAGCAGACAAAGGCGCCCATAGCCGCCATCAGGGGACCGAACAGTAACAGGAACATGTGTATGGATAAGCTCTTACAGGACTGCCGTCAACGAGGTCCTGATCATGCGGGATCATGCAGGACGGGGTTTGCGTCTTTGACAATGGCGCACAGACCGCGATATTTCATGGAGGCAACAGTCGCAAAATCTGTTCCAGGGGCTTGCCATGCCACCCAAGGGGCGCGCGGATCAACTGGTGTTTGAGCAGGGCCTGGCCCAAAGCCGGGAGCAGGCCCGGCGGCTGATCATGGCTGGCCGCGTGTTTACGGGCGCGCCGCCGGTGCGGGTGGAAAAACCCGGCCACGGCTACGCGGCCGAAACGCTGTTCTCGCTGGCCGAGCCGGAACGCTTCGTCAGCCGGGGCGGATACAAATTGCTGACGGCACTGGAGCATTTTGCCATCAAGCCGGAGGGCTGCGTCTGCCTGGATGCCGGCGCCTCCACCGGAGGTTTCACGGACTGCCTGCTGCAACACGGCGCGGCCCGCGTGTTTGCCGTGGACGTCGGGCAGGGCCAGTTGCATGAGCGTCTGAAAAACGACGGCCGCGTCATCAGCCGCGAAGGCGTCAACCTGCGCAACGCCCCGGCGGACTGTATTCCGGAACCCGTGGATCTGCTCGTGGCGGATCTGTCCTTCATCTCCCTCACGCTGGCGCTGCCAAACTGCATGCAATGGCTGAAAACGCAGGCGCTGGTCATCGCGCTTGTCAAACCGCAGTTCGAACTTGCTCCGCACCAGGTGAAAAAGGGCGTGGTGCGGGAAAAAGCCTTGCAGCAGGAAGCGGTGGACAGCGTACGCGCCTTCTGCGAAGCGGAACTGGGACTGCGCTGCCTTGGCGTTGTGCCTGCCGCCATCCGCGGCCCGAAAGGGAATCAGGAATATCTCGCCTGCTTCCGGCGCATTCTTGCCACAGGCGCCGTTCAGGAGTACCCTCCAAAATAAATGCACGGACGCGTTCCATGTCCCCTCGTTAACCCGGGAGCAGCCCATGTCACAGAATATTCTTGTTATCGGCGGTGTAGCCCTTGGTCCCAAGGCGGCCTGCCGCTGTAAACGTCTTCTGCCCGACGCCTCCGTCGTCA
>JAIRVN010000226.1 GCA_031253875.1 Deltaproteobacteria bacterium
CAATACCCTATGGCGCCGTAATAGGAACCGGGAATGGCGGTCATATCCAGATGATATTTTCGCGCATACGCCACCAGGGCTCGTACTTCCTTGTAGGCCCATTCGCTACGTTTTTGCATCAGGTCCTCTATCCAGTCCAGGCGCTGCACATGATCGTCGGGCAGTTTCGCCAGCCAGTCGGGGATTTGCTGCGGTTTTTTCGAGACAGCCATGCTGGCGAGCGTATGCAAGGCGTTGTTGCCGCCGCCTATCGCCGTGCCGAGGCGGGTTTCCACAAAAAGCAGCGAAACCAGAATTTCCGGCGGGATGCCGTGCAGGTTTTGCGCACGGGCGAAATATTGAGGGTACGCGGCAAGAAAGTCGCGGCAACGCTGGGCATTGGCTTCTGTCACCACGCCGGGATAGACTTTTTTGTGCGAAGGCCGCTGTGACGGCGCGCCGGGATCTGGCGGCGGGCGCATGAATTTGACGCGATAGATCTCGCGTACTTTGCGGCCCATGGGTTCCTGGGTTATTGCGCTCCCCAGGGCCAGGAAATACGCGTCCACATCCGGTCCGCCAATGCCTTCGTCCTCAAGGCGGTACACCAGCGGCAGCCATATCGGAGCGATATCGGGATGGTGCGCGCGCATCGCGGGAGGCGCGCCCGTGCCGGGGGGGGGGGCCTGGGTACATGCGCTTTGCATGCCACGCCATGTCGGCAGCACAAGAAGGCACACCAACAGACGCCATTTCATCCGCACGCCGCCTCCATGTTTTTCAGACACAAGCCCAAGGGCGTCCGTCGCAGCATTACGGCAAAGCCCGTCAGCCGGCTATTCCCGGAGGGATTTGAAAAGTGGATCATCCTTGGTCATGACCACGCGGGTATTCTGCTTCAAGGACCTGCGCAAGGCGTCCAAGCCACGCTGAAATTCAAAAAAGTCCGGAGCTTTTCCAAATGTCTCCGCATAAATACGCGCTGCTTCTGCATCGCCTTCACCGCGGAGCAATTCGGCTTTGCGCCCTGCGTCCGCAAGTTCCACAGCGCGCTGGCGGTCCGCATCCGAACGGATGCGGGTAGATTCCTCGCCGCCTTCGGAACGGTATTGTTTGGCCTGTCGCTCACGTTCCGCGCGCATGCGGCCAAAAATGGCCCGGGCGTTTTCGGGCGGCAGGTCGGTGCGCTTGATGCGCACGTCCACCACTTTTACGCCAAAGCCTTTCATGAGATCCGCCACTCTATGGGTGACCGTCTGCATGATAGCGGCACGCTGGCTGGAGACGACCTCCGCCAGCGTATAGCTGCCCACCAGAATGCGCAGGTGCGAATACACCACGTCTTTCAGACGCGCCTGGGCGCCCGGCATCGTGCGCATGGTGCGGTAGAACTGTAGCGGGTCCTCAATGGACCAGCGCGCGTAATTGCTGAGTACGATGGCTTTTTTGTCCACGGTCAGGGCTTCTGCCGGGGGTGCGTCATAATCCAGGATGCGGGCGTTGAAATATTCCACTTTCTGGACAAAAGGCAGTTTGAAGTGCAGGCCCGGCATATAGATCGCGCTCAACGGCTCTCCAAGCTGTAACACAAGCGCCTTCTCAGTCTGGTGCACCACGAACATGCTCTGGCTGACAACTGCCGCCAGGATGACCAGAGCCAGGCCCAAGGCAAGGGATATTCGCTGCATATCAGTCCCCTCCCTTGGGTTGCGTCGGCCGCGCCGGACGTTTGCCGAGAACGTCAAGGGGCAGCAGCGGCAAGGTGCGATCCGTCGCGCCCGGCGGCAAAATGATTTTTTCCATGTCCGCCGAGGAAAGAATTTCTTCCAGTGTTTCGTAGTACAAACGCTTTTTCGTCACATCCTTGGCCTTCTGGTATTCGGCAAGCACGGCCGCAAAACGTCCGGCTTCCCCTTCGGCGGCCCGGATGCGCGTCGCCCGGTACGCCTGGGCCTTGTTGACCATTTCCGCAGCCTGCCCGCGGGCCTTCGGGAGAATTTCATTTCTGTAGGCTTCGGCTTCGTTGATAATGCGGCTTTTGTCCTCACGGGCGCTGGCCACATCCTTGAAGGCTTCAATGACATCCTGGGGCGGATGCACATCCTGCAACTGCACGGCGATAACCTGGACGCCCACTTCGTAGCGGTCAAGAATATTTTGTAAAAGCCGCGTGGCGTCATCCTGAATCTTGAGTTTGCCGTCCGTCAGCGCGGAATCGATCTCGCTGGTGCCGATGACCTCGCGCATTGCGGCTTCCGCCGCGCTTTGCACCACAGCCGCCTGATTGTCGACACGGAAGAGATATTCCACGGCATCGCGGATTTTGTATTGCACGCTGAACTGCACGTTGACGATATTTTCGTCGCCCGTCAGCGTGGACGCTTCTTCAGGAATCGCGCGCATCTGCGTCTGTCCGCCACTTCTCGCCAACGAACGGAACCCCACCTCGATACGCTGTACCTGCGTTACTTTCGGGGTTTCGACGCTTTCGATCGGGAAAGGCAGGTGGTAATGCGGTCCGGGCGGAACAGAGCGGTTGTATTCGCCAAAACGCAGGACAACGCCTTCTTCGTCCGGCTCTACGATGTAGATGCCGGAAAGCAGCCACAGAACGAAGACGCCGCCGGTCAGCCACCAGAGCGTTTTACCGCCGGGCGCGGCGAGTTCGCGTATTTTCCGCAGAGGATCCGGAGGCAGGCCTCCCAAATCCCGTCTGCGAGGAGGTTCATGATCACCGCCGCCCGAACCGGCGTCTCTGCCCCCGCCGCTGCTGGGCCGAGGTTGCCGTTGCCGTTTTTCTTGCAGTTTATCCCAATCCCAGTTCATAATAGGGAGAGATATGGCACTTGCCAGGCAAAGGTCA
>JAIRVN010000241.1 GCA_031253875.1 Deltaproteobacteria bacterium
GCGGCAAATGTTTTACCTTTTTCGGCAGACGCTGAAACGCAAAGGCTTTCGCATTTGGGCGATGGTCGGCAGCATTCTTCTGGCCTGCGCCATGTTGTTTGTGGCAACGGTGCTGTCCAGAGGAATCCACTCCACCCTGCAAACCGCTGTGGAGCGCTTGGGCGCTGATCTTGTGGCCGTGCCGTCCGACTCCCGGGATGAAGCCCAGGCGGCCCTGATTTCCGGCAGCCCCACCGTCTTTTATATGCCGACCGCCCTGGAGGAAAGGGTGCGCAGCGTGCCGGGCGTGCAGCAGACCTGCGCCCAGCTTTTTTTGCGCAGCCTGAGCGCTCCCTGCTGCGATTCGGAAGTGTCCCTGGTCGGCTTTGACCCGCAACGGGACTTCACAATCACGCCCTGGGTTCTGCAAAAACTTCGTGCCCCCTTGCGCGACAACCAGATCATCGTGGGCGCGAAGGTCATCTCGGCGGTGGTCGGCACGCCGTCCAAAGCCATCGGCCAGCGTTTGGTCTTTCTGGGCAAGCCCTTCTCCGTGGCCACGATTTTGGAGCCGACCGGACTCGGAGCGGACTACACGGTTTTTCTTACCATGGATACGGCCCGCCAGTTGACCAAAGATTCGCCGCTCTATCCCCTGCCCATCGGAAAAGACACGATTTCCACCATCCTGATAAAGCTGACAGAGGGGACGGATCGGGCCGCCATGGCCCGGGCTGTTGAAGAACGCATCCCTGAAGTGCAAGTTTTCACGGCCGATCAGTTGATCAGTTCCTATGGCCAGCAACTGCACGGCCTTGTAAAATTTTTTTTCGTGGCTGGCGGGATTTTTTGTCTTCTGGCAAGCATTCTCGCGGGGAGCCTGTTCAGTCTGTCAGTGCGGCAGCGGATGCGGGAGCTTGGCCTGTTTCTGGCGATGGGCGCCAGGCGGAATTTTATCTTCCGGCTCATTGTCCTGGAGGCGGTCTGCATCGCCGGAACCGGAGGCCTGTTGGGCGCGCTGCTTGGCTTTGCCGCAATCTGGTTCGGCCGGGACAGGCTGGAGGCGCTGATCGGCAACCTCTATGTGTGGGCGGATATCTCCTATTTCTTCAAGGTTGCCTGCGTGATCCTGCTCGCGGCCCTCGTCACGGGCGGCCTGGGAGGCCTGTACCCCGCCTGGCGCGTCAGCCGCCTTGAACCCTATGAAGCGATCAGAAGAGGAGAATAAGCGGCAATGTTTCATGTAGAAGAACTCAGCAAGCGCTACAAGGACATGACTGTGCTGGACGGGATCGACTGGCGCATTGAACGCGGCGAGTTCGCTATTCTTACGGGGCGTTCCGGCGGCGGCAAAACCACCCTGCTTAGCGTCATAGGTGGCCTGGCCAGGCCGGACGCAGGGCGCGTGCTCCTTGATGACGTCGAGATATGGAAGCTCTCCGAGCCGGAACTGGCCTTTGTGCGCAACAGCAAGCTCGGTTTCGTCTTCCAGTTTCCCAGCCTGCTGCCCGCTTTGACCGTGCTGGACAATATCCTGTTGCCCATAGCCTTCAGCGGACGCAGCCCTAACCGGGAGGACAGAGACTACGCCATCTCGCTACTGGAAATGGTGGGTATAAACGGCAAGGAAACG
Source organism: Deltaproteobacteria bacterium (assembly GCA_031253875.1). Lineage (GTDB taxonomy): Bacteria > Desulfobacterota > Desulfovibrionia > Desulfovibrionales > Desulfovibrionaceae > WRKB01. Next base: position 1,613 of record JAIRVN010000241.1, read on the forward strand.
CACTATCCTTCCCAGCTCTCCGGCGGGCAACAGCGCAGGGCGGCCATTGCCAGGGCCATGATTAACCGTCCGTCCATCCTGTTGGCGGATGAGCCCACGGGTGATCTGGACGAGAAAACCGAGGCCGAAATCATGCGCCTCTTCCAAAGGATTAACCAGCAGGGCACCACCCTGGTCATGGTAACGCACGCCTCGGATTATACCGGCTTCGGGAATGCCTATACCTTGAAAGGCGGGCGCCTGCTGCCCTACGAAGAAGCTGAAGTGAATCCGGCGGGAGCGGCGCAGGGAGGGCGGTACACGGCATGACGACGAAAAAGAAGGCGTTCACGTTACTGTTGGCGTTCATCCTTGCGGCAGCGGGCTATGTCGGGGTCCAGTACTATTTTGACAACATCAAACTGCCGGATCTTTCCCCCCGGCAGGTGGCCGAAGCGTATTTCGAGGCCGTGAAACGCAAGGATTATGCGCAGGCCTTTGCCTTTGTGAGCCGCCGGCACTATTTTGATTCCTTCAACCAGTTCAAGGACAGGGTGGATATGTACTCGCCGGAGATGCGCCTTGAGATTGTGGAAGAAGGCATAAGGGACGGCACGGCCTTTGTGGATGCCAAAATTTTCGTGCCCATGGCCTTCGGTCCGTATACGTCCGAGACGCGTATGAATCTGGTCCGGGCAAAGCGGGAGTGGAAGATCATCCACCCCTGAGTGGAATGGTCTTTTGCGGTGTTCCTTAACGTCAGCCGATAGCAGAATTATGAAGACAACAGCGCGCATCATCGTTATGGCAGCCCTGTTTTGCGCTGCCTCCCCCACCCTGGCCGGACAGGACACTTGGCATAAAATCGCCCTGGACAAGACGCATATTGCGTTCCTGACCAGCGACCCCGCGCGCGCTTCCACGCTGTATGCCGCAAGCACGCTGGGTCTGCTGAAGAGCCTTGACAACGGCGCGAGTTGGAGCGCTCTCCCCGGTCTGCCTCAGGAAGTTTCCCCCAGCGCTGTAGCGATAAATTCGCATAACAGCAAGGAATTGTATGTGAGTTATGATGGGCTGGGCCTTTTCAAAAGCGTGGACAGCGGGCAGAACTGGCAGCCCGTGGACATGGGTCTGCCCAATCTTTCCATCCGCCGCATCGTCATCAGCCCCAAAGACCCCAATCTCATCTACCTGGGGATTCTGGGCGGCGTAGCCGTCAGCACCAACGGCGGCAAATTCTGGCACATGACATCCGGCTTCAAGCGGACGGTCAATGTCAACGTCATTGTCATCGATCCCAAAAATCCGCAGTATCTCTACGCGGGCACGGGGGGAGGCGGCGTTTTTAAAAGCGGCAACGGCGGAGTTTCCTGGAAGGATGTCAACGAGGGACTCAGCAGCCTGAGCATCCCGACCTTGCACATTGATCCGGAAAACCCAGATATCCTGCTTGCCGGCGCTTACCACCCGGCCACACCGACGGATTTATACGTCGGCGAAGCCAGCGGGGGCGTGTACCGTTCGCAGGATGGCGGAAGAAGCTGGCAGGGGAGTTCCCTGCTGAATATCCATATTTTCTCTCTTGCCGCGAGCCCGACGTATCCGGACGTGGTGTATGCCGGCGCTTGGGGCGGCGTGTACCGGAGCACGGACAAGGGTCTGAACTGGACGGACATCAACGCCGGCCTGGACAATGCCTTTGTGCATGCCGTCCACGTTCTGCCCGGCAAACCTCCGACGCTGCTCGCCGGCACGACCTACGGCCTGCTTTCCTATACGGACGCCGCGCTGCATGTGTCCGCAGGGCGCGATAGGGGTATGGAACCGCTCATCGTGTATGGCCTTGGCGGCGGCGTGGCCCTGGTATTGCTGCTCGGCTTCCTGTTTGTGCGCCGGCGCGCGAAGCGTAAGGCGCAGAACGGGCAGCAGCAGCCTGTCTGGTAGCGCGGTGCGCCAAGCGTAATAAACTCTCACGAGAACAACTCCGATAAGGCGGAACCCGGGAAGATGCTGCAACTTGCGCTGACAAATTTGCAAGGCCGAACGGCCTACAGCTCCATTATCGTCGCCGCTGTCGCAGCAGCGGTCGTTATGACGCTCGTCAGCCTGTTCGTGACCGGCAACCTCCGGCAGGAAGTGGAAAGCAAACGCCGGATGCTCGGGCCGGATTTGGCTCTTGTTCCCAAGGGAAGCAAGGAAAGAGGACATATTTACCTGAGTAAAGGCCCTCCCGTCCATGACGTGATTCCTGCGGGGACCCTTGAGCAGCTTGGCGCGTTTCCCGAAGTGGAGGCCGCTGCCCCGCAAAAACGTCTGGGACTCGTCACCGTGGGCAGCGTCCAGGCGACCCTGTTCGGCTTTGATCCCGCTACGGATTTTATCGTGCGGCCTTGGCTGGATCCACGGAATACGGAGAACTTTCCGGGACGGAACAGGGGCCTTGCGCTGGGCGCCCTGGTTCCCGAAGAGGGGCTTGCCCAGGCTGTGGACGGCAGAAACGCCCTCCTTCCGGCTGCGGACGGCCACAAGGCCGGCGTTGGCGGCCGTCTGCTGAAAACAGGATCCTTCATGGATACAGCGCTTTTTATTCCCAGGCCTGCCGATGACATCGCGCTGGAACCCACCTGGATTCTTGTGCGGCTGCGCCAAGGGACTTTGCTGGATGTTGCGGCCAACAGGCTGGAGGTCAATATTCCCGGAATTGAAATTCTCCTCCGCCCGGAAATGTTCAAAAGCCTCAATGATCAACTTTACGGTCTTGTTGAGGGAGGGGCTTTTGGCACGGCGTCGCTGTTGGCGATCATCGGCGCGCTTCTGGTGACGGGCGCCATGTTCGCCCTGATGGCCCATGAACGTAAACGGGAATTCGGCCTGCTCAAGGCCATGGGGGCCAGAAACGGCTTTGTTTTCAAGTTGATCATGGCCGAGGCGTCTCTGCTGGGCAGCACCGGGGCAGCGCTCGGCATCGTCACGGCGGCAGTGTGCCTGCTGTGTGTCTACCTTGTCTCCCCTGATCTTCCTGCTATTTTGGCCTTCAACGCGCTGCGCATGCTCGCCGCCACGCTCCTGATCCTGGCCGTAACCGTCCTGACGGCGCTGTGGCCGGCTCTGGCCGCGACACGCCTGGAACCCTATGTCGCCATTCGAAGTGGCGAATAATCCCGTGTAAAACAGTTTATTTACAGGTGGTTGCCATGAAAAAAAGCCGTATTTTCTGTCTGGCGCTGTTTGTCCTGCTTTGCGTCGGGATCCCGGCGTCTTCTTTTGCCGCCAAGTCCTCAACTCCGCCGCGACAGGATCCGCAAACATACACCAACAGCATCGGCATGGAATTTGTGCTGATTCCCGCCGGATCGTTCACGCGGACATTCACAACGAAAAATGACGCTGGAGAAGAGCAGAAGCAGTTCAGCAAGGTCATCATCAGCAAGCCCTTCTACCTCGGCATACGCCAGGTGACCCAGGAACAATGGGCGGCGGTGATGGGAAAAAATCCCTCTTCTTTCAAAGGCCAAAACAATCCTGTGGATACCGTGTCCTGGGATGATGCGCAGGAATTCATCAAGCGCCTGAACGCCAAGGAAAAACACATGCGTTACCGCTTGCCCACCGAGGCGGAATGGGATCTTGCGGTCAGGGGGGGAATGGAAACGCCGTTCTTTTTTTTGAAAGATGCGCGGGATTGGGAACGAGCGGCCGATGAGCTTGAGGCCTATGCCTGGTTTAAGAAAAATTCCGGCGACACGACGCATCCTGTGGGACAGAAGAAGGCGAACTCGTACGGCTTGCACGATATGTACGGCAATGCCTGGGAGTGGGTGCAGGACGGGTTTGCGGAATTGCC